>CALQJK010000163.1:0-4758 GCA_943330875.1 Chitinophaga pinensis | reverse complement strand
TCACTTGGGAAAATGGCTAACCAAGTAATTGGGATTGTTGGAAATTTATTTCTCAGCACTTCTACTATGTTTTTGTATATTTTAAAAACTTCCATGGGCTTTTTATCATTTTCTGTTGCTGTAATATCATTGCCAACATATATAAAAATTGCTTTTGGTTGATGAGGATAGGCTAAACGTTTGATATAAAATGAAACATCATTCATGTTACTTCCACCGAAGCCTCTGTTAATGATGTCACTATAATCCAAATCTTCTCTGAGGGTAGTCCATTTTCTTATATAAGAACTTCCGATAAATAAAATTGAATTCTCGTTGTCTTTTTCAATTAGATTTAAACTATCAAATTGATTCATTTGTGTTTCATATCTAAGCGGACTTTTTTCCTTAATTGGATTTAGTTGAGAAAGTGCACAAGTAAACACCAAACAGAATCCTGCAACAAAAAAAGACCTTAATTTCAAAATCATAACAAGTATTTTAAATCGTTTATTTAATAGCCTAAGTGCTTCTAATTAGTTTAGAATTTTAATAAAGGAATTACATTTTGGCTGATCAACTTTGTAAAAATACAATAGAATTTTTGTGTATTGTTTATAATACTGCGCCAACCTCATGAAGTACCCCAAAAATAAAGCCCGAATTTACCATAAAGGCAACCCGGGCTTTTTAAAATTTTATAATGACTTCATCTCACTGAAGTGAAATTGTTGTGTTTAAATTTCTATTTTTTTCATTTTGGGAACTAAGAAATGCATGATTGTCCATCCTAGTAAGTAGGCAACCGCACAAAGAAAGAACATGATGTAGTACCCTGTTTGTATTTGATTGATGCTTTCATAATAAACAAACATTCTTTTTTGTACCAATAATGATAATAAAATTCCACCAAGGCCACCAAACATTCCGCCTATCCCAGTTACAGAAGCCGTTGCCGACTTGGGAAACATATCACTAACCGTAGTAAATATATTAGCACTCCAAGCCTGGTGTGCCGCTGCTGCCAGACCAATAACCAATACTGCAAGCCACATATTTACATCACCCAAAACTTGTGCAAACACAATTGGTAATACACAAAAAGCATAAATCAACATGCTGGTTTTTCTTGCTCTAAATACTGGCCAGCCTTTGTTCATTAGCTTCATAGGCAGGTAACCTCCGCCAACACTACCTATACTGGAAATTACATAAACCATTGCTGTAGGCAATGCTACTGCAGTTCCTTTTAAACCATATTGTTTTAATAAAAAATCGGGAAGCCAGAAAAGATAAAACCACCAGATGGGATCTGTTAAAAATTTACCTATCGCAAATGCCCATGTTTGTTTGAATTGTAACAACTTAAGCCAAGATACTTTCTTTCCATCCAACATTTGCTCTTCCTTATCTGAATGGATATAGTCAAACTCTTCCTGAGATAATCTTTTTTGTTTACTTGGCACTTCATAATAGATAAACCAAAATATTAACCAAATAAACCCAATGGCACCAGTTAAAATAAAGGCCCATTGCCAACCGAATTTTTCTGCTATAAGCGGCACCGTTAGTGGGGCAATAATTGCTCCTATATTTGAGCCTGAGTTAAATATGCCTGTTGCTAAAGCTCTTTCTTTTTTAGGGAACCATTCGGCAGTAGCTTTTATGGCTGCAGGAAAATTACCCGCTTCTGTAACACCGAGAAACACACGGGCAATACTAAAGCCAAACGTTCCGGTAGCTAATGCATGCAATACGGCAGCAATACTCCATAATCCAGTTGCAATGGCATATCCAATTTTTGTTCCCAATTTATCTACAAGTCTTCCGGCAAATAACATTCCAACAGCATATGCAACCTTAAATGCAATTTCAATATTGGAATAATTTGCAGCTTCCTGCACTTTATTCCAGTTAAATGCAGCAGCAAGATAGGGCTTCAACAGACTGATAACAGCTCTGTCTAAATAATTGATTGTAGTGGCAAAAAATATAAGAGAACATATCGTCCACCTATACTTTGACATCGTGTTACTTTGAATCATTTTATTTATTTTTTATAGTTTGAATTAGTGACAATACTTCTTTTGTAGAAGTTTCAATTGTAGCATAATCTTTTGCTTCCATCAATTTTTTACTGATTAATTTACTTCCCATACCTACAGCACAAACGCCTGCCTTAAACCAGCCCTCTATATTTTCTCTTGTTGTATCAACGCCACCTGTTGGCATAAATAGCAGCTTAGGGAAGATCTCTTTAATTGAACTTAAGAAATCAGGACCTAACATGTTTCCTGGGAATAGTTTAATAAAAGTTACGCCGTTATTTTCTGCGGCAATAATTTCTGTTGGGGTCATGCAGCCAGGAGCATAAAACATTCCAATGCTATTTGCTTTATCTGACACTTCTTTTACATAACCAGGACTAACCATGAAATCAGCTCCTGCTGCAATATAATCTTCGGCTTGTTGTAAATTCTTAATGGTACCTACACCCAATAACATGTCTTTCATTTCAGCATTTCTCACTTCTACTAATTTCTTAAAATTGTTCAAAGCGGCTTCTCCTCTATTGGTATATTCTACCGCTTTTACGCCAGCCTTGTAAATAGCTCTTAAAATTTCGACACTTACTGTTTCGTCTGCATTAAAATACAATGGCAACATCCCTTGTTCGATGATGGCCTGGGTGATTTTTTGTTTCATTTATTATTTTTTGAGGTTGAAAATTGTTGATGGTGTTGAAGATTGTTGAATATTGGTGAATGTTGTTGAAGATAATTGATGATAAATAAAACTTTTCTACCTAACATTTGGTTAATTCTTTGCTGGATAGATTTTCAGTGTCTACATCTTAACTTTTATCACTAGTTTTTTTATCTCACTTTCTCCAATCATTGGCGCATGGACATCTTCTGGGAATAATATCACAAACTGGTGGTCTGTTAAATCGAAAAACATATCAGGCTGATCACTAAAAAAACGTACATCTTTATCAGGATTGTATTCTCCATTAGGCACCACACATTTTTGTCTGGGTTTCCAGCCAATTGTTTCATTGCCTTTGATACATAGCTGAATATCTATATTGTGATCATGGCATTCAAATTTTTTCAAACTTTCTTCTTTTGTTTTGCCAACAGCTTGGCTAAAAATCGCCTTTAACCCTTCGGTTATATCAGCTTTCCCAGGTTCTACATTACTTAAATCCGTCTCCTTAATATAATGAAAAGCTTGTTCAAAAAGAGGATGAACTGAAAAATACCGGTGTGCGTTTTCTAATGTGTCTACGATCATTTTGATTTAATTATATGTTTTATAGTGGTTAGTGTGTTTTTAAGTTTTAATAATTTACTCCATTCAATAAACATGATTTTATCATAAGAATAAGTAATATTATAATTGACCGCCAAGCAAATTACATAATACTTTTCTAAAAAAATCAAGTAGTCAGTAAGAAAGAGAACTTCTTTCGCTTAAACATTCTCTTGAAAGTGGTTGTTATATAAACATGAAGTTGCGTAGTCTTCCATATTTTTGTCGGGTCATTTTTGATTATCGAAATGAAATGAATGCCGTTATTTTTTTAGAAAGACATGCTGAAACAGCAGATGTGCCAAAGGGAAACACAATTAATACATTCATTTTGCTGCTGAAGTATTTCTAATAATCCCAAATTCCAAACCTCTTAATTCGGCCAGTCCTTTCAATCTGCCAATTGCCGAATAGCCGGGATTCATCTTTTTATTTAAATCATCTAACATCTGATGTCCATGATCGGGGCGCATGGGGATTGATAGGCTTCTTTCTTGCATTATTGTTACAATACCTTTTACGATGGCATACATATCTATATCCCCTTCGAGATGATTGGCTTCAAAAAAATCTCCAGCTTCATTTCTTTGGGTACTGCGCAAATGAACAAAATTGATTCTATGGCTAAATTTCCTGAGCATTTCAGGTAAATTATTATCTGCCCTAACTCCAAAAGAACCTGTACAAAAACAAAGTCCATTATTCAAGGAAGGAACGGCGTCGAATATTTTTTCGATATCATTTGCTGTACTAACCACTCTTGGCAATCCCAATAAAGAATAAGGAGGATCATCCGGATGAATAACCAATTTGACGTTACATTCATCCGCAACCGTTATGACTTCCTGAAGAAAATAAATCAAATGGCTTCTGAGTTTATCTTCATCTATGCCTTTGTATTTTTCAATGGCTAGTTGAAATTGTTCCATCGAAAAATTTTCTTCACTTCCAGGAAGCCCTTTGATAATATTTTGTTTCAACAAAAACTTTTCATCATCATTCATTGCATTGAACTTTAATGTAGCGGCTTCTATTTCCTGATGAGTATAATCAGACGCCGCACCCTTTCTCTTCAATATAAAAAGATCAAAAACCGCAAGCGCTGCTTTAACAAACGATAAAGCTAATGAGCCATCTGGCATTGGAAAAGCTACATCCGTTCTTGTCCAATCCATAACAGGCATGAAATTGTAGGTAACAATATTGATGCCGCAACTATTCAAATTTCTGATAGTCTGTTTGTAATTATTGATAAAAATCTGAAAGTTTTCAGTCTGTGTTTTAATCGTTTCATGAACGGGTACACTTTCAACAACAGACCATTGCATACCAACTGCATTGATTTCTGATTTTCTTTTATTGATTTCATCTATTGACCAGACTTCCCCATTGGGTATATGATGTAGCGCAGAAACAACTCCAGTACATCCAGCCTGACGAATATCCCATAGGCTAACCGGGTCT
>CALQJK010000162.1:0-4768 GCA_943330875.1 Chitinophaga pinensis | reverse complement strand
GCTCTTACAATAATATAACCTGAACTGGTTGCTCCTGTTGAAGGGAATGTTGCAGATGTCCAAGATAAATTAATCTGATCTCCTGATGCTGCAGTTGCAGTAAATGAGGTCACTTCTGAATTGGGAGGATTAGATAAAGTTCTAAAACTTCCTTCAGTAGTTAAACCAGTAGCACCTGCGTTGATAGCATACCCTTTATAATAATATAAAGTTTGAGGAGACAAGCTTGATCTTGTATGCGTAAATGCACCTGTAGCTGTTCCGCCTTCTACCAATAAGTTACTGGAAATCGTAGCAGGAGAAACGGTACTATAAACCGTTCCTCTTTCTGTAATCGACGCTCCTCCATCGGAATCGATAGTTGCTCCTAAAACTGCACTATTGGTAGTTATGGAAGTAGCTGTAGGAGATGATAAAACTGGAGCTGCACCTGCTGTAGTTGAACCTGATGCTGTTGCAGCACCTGTAGTTAAATAGCTGTAGGTTGTAGCATTAGTTCCGTCATAAGTATAAGGAACCAATAAGAAATTATAAGTTGTTGAAGCGTCCAAACCTGTTATAGAATATAATGTAGCAGAAGAAGATATCGCAGCACTAACCATTGTAGTGTTCGCTCCTACAGATGGAGCCCCGCCATTTACTCCGGTAAAACTTGGCGTGTTAGGGGATGTAGCCATTAATAATATATACCCGCTATTAGTAGCTCCTGAACCAGGGAAAGTAGCACCTGTCCAGCTCAAATCAATTTGAGCATTTGACACACCGGATCCACTTAGTGATGAGGCCTGAACTGAAGGAGGACTAGACAATGTTCTAAAACTACCTTCGGAACTTAAACCTGCATAAGTACTATTGGAAGCCACGTTTGTTGCAAATCCTTTGAAATAATATAATGTTTGTGGAGACAAGCTTGTTCTTGAATGGGTAAATCCCCCAACAGAAGTACCACCCTCAGCCAATAAATTATCAGCATAAGTAACTCCAGTTGCAGTTTTGTAAACGGTACCTCTTGAAGTTATAGCAGATGGTGTCCCTGCTGCTACTGTTGCTCCCAAAAGAGCAGAAGTACTTGTTATAGCTGATACGGTTGGTGATGATAAAGTTGGGTTAGCAGATGCAACATTTACACTATAATTATCCAAAATTATAGTGCTCGAAAGAAAAGATGTAGTTGCAACACTGTGATTCCATAATAGCCCAAAATTAGTCATTGTACTTTTTGTATAAGTACTATCAACATTACTACCCCAATTCGTGAATCCAGTTGAAAAATCTGTGTTAGGTGTAGAAGCGTTATTAACACCTGATAATCCAGCGGCATCAGGACGAGCTAATAACTGCCAAGTATTTGTAGAAGGAGTATAAATGATTTTTACTGCTGCCCAATTGTTTTTTGTAGAATCGCTGTAAAAATCTGATGTTGGAACAATCAACGGGGTAACGGTACCTTTTGCTAAACCACCGGTATATTTTACAAATTTCATATTAGTTCCATTCCCAAGTGTCATTGTAATTCCTGTTCCTGTAGCTGTAGCATTAGCACTCATTGTAATGGTTAACCGGTCAGGAGAAATTGCAGCAATGGTTGTTCCTGCAGGAATATTAGTACCAGTTATTAATTGGCGTAAAGAGATAGCTGCACTTGCAGCTGTAGTCAATGTTACTGTTGGACTACTTATTGTAGTTGACCCTACATTAGTCCATGTAAAAGTTAAGGTTCTTGAAGCTGCTGCAGATGTTGGGGTTGCAGACAAGGTAATCTGTGTGCCACTCATTGCAGTTACAGTAGTTAAAGCTGGGATACCAGTACCCGTAACAGTCATTCCAACTGAAATTCCTAAAGTACTCGCATTGCTGCAATTTTTCATGACCACATTTGGACTGGTAGTGAGGGTAGTACCAGTTGCAATAGTTGCTTTTTCAAGAATTAATGCGTATCCATCCCCAAGTGTATCTAATTGCTGGTTTGTTGAGGCAATTAAAACTCCTCCGGCATAGTTACCTCCGCTAAAACCTGAAAGCGGGAAAGATCCTCTATTTTGTCTCAGGTGGAAAGTCCAGGTCACATCCCCAGAATTGGTGTTTAACACATTGCTAAAAGGAGCCGCATAGCTGCTTAATGGAGCGTATACTATTGTACGCATAGTACCAGCTGTTCCTGTATTTGCAGAACTAATTTGCATGCCATAATCAGTACCTGTACCAGTAGTTAATAATCCTATTGATGTTGCCCCAAATGCTGATTGTACAGCAGGTGCAGAAGTCGTCGTGGTATAAACCATATTGGGTGTTCCACCTGCTGTCATAGGCGTAACAGCAGAACCTCGATTGAAATTATCTGTAAAAACTGTTGTTGTTTGTGCCCAACTTTTTCCGATGAGTATAAACATTAAAATAAAAATTGGCAAAAAGAATCTGTGTAGATTTTTCTTAAACATAACATTGTTTTTTTGAGATGTGGTAATTGGACATTTAGTATTAGCAGCAAGCGTCCGTTGGTTTATTAATGTAAAAATTGTCATTTAATAAGTGTATTAATATGAATTATTTTAATTAAAATATACTATCGTTAAAGGGTAACCGAAGGAGTAATTGTGAAAACAATAATCAAGCAGTGTAGGGTAAGGAAATTAATGTTTTTCGCAATCGTTCTCAAACTTAAGATTTGATAGTCGTAAATAATAACTTTCAAACAATAATAATTATCTAAATTTTTAACTTTTATTTAAACAATGTAACAAAATCCATCTAATTATTTGACAAAAACTGTTAAAATGATTGCCGATATCGTTGCCGGAAAGGATATCGGTCTACCTAATTGATTAAAAACAATTTAAGGTTTGTCCTAACAAGCTTCATTTATCACTTATCTCCTCATTTATCTTATTACTATTTTTTCTACGATTTTAAGCTGGGCATCATTGGTCAAAACCAAATTATAAACCCCAGTCATTACAGACTTAGGCAATTTTATGGTCGTTTTATTTTCATCAGTTTGATGCATCCAGTTTTTCGTGAATATCTTACGTCCGGCAAGATCAAATAAGGTCAATTGATATGCTCCAAATGGAAGCTGGTTTAGGTATAAATTAGCCAACTTATCCTCCTCAATCGGATTAGGTGAAATGGTAAAGCCTGGAACATCCGCTTGTATTGATAGTTTTGCAATTTTGCTATACCCAATATCTCCGGCAAGTCCCACACTTTGGATTCTGTAATAATTAATCCCTTTTGCGGGCTGGTGATCTATCCAACTGTAATTAGCTGCATTGGAAGCTAACAAACTAGCCGCTTCAACAAAATGAATGCCATCTGAAGATTTTTCAACTTTATACTCTTTAATATTTACTTCATTCTCCACGTTCCATTCTACGAGAATATCTTTAATAATTAAGGATGCTTTTACATTCACAAAATGAACCGGAGTTGTTCTCAAATAATTAAACACTAAAACAAATCTATTGGAAGCATACGAGCCCGTATCTGAAGTGATATCAAAACTGATGCTCGCAGGATTCGTCAAGCTAACGGGATAGGATACATGAATAAATCTGTCAATCAGATAAGCTGAAATACTAGTCGCATCTATGTACTCAGGTGTAATATCAAATTTATAATTACCCATCTTCATTTGACTAATATTATAGAAGACAGAATCGTTTACATCAATAGCATGACGTCTTTCTATGGCTAAAAGTTGACCACCTTGTTTAATACCTAAATTCTCTGTAGGATTCATAAGCTTTTTAGCATCTGCGGTATTCACGTCATTTGAAAAAGCTTCGTCATAAATATTCAACACCCCATCCATTAAAACGATTTGATTGTTGCTATTTTTAAACAAGTTGGTTCTGATAGAACTTATTTGACCAGGAATTCTTGCAACAAGATTACTTCCTGTTGCTTTATCAGTTTCATGAAAAGTTATTGACCCGGGACCATTATTGGTATGTACAAAAAATCCTTGACCTGATTCAATATTTGTATTAGTTCCGTTATAACTAGCACCTCCTGGAGCAATTTGTATTTGTCCATTTGAAAGCAACGTAAAAGTTTGAAATCCTCCATAACCTATGCTATTGGTAGCTAAAGGATCCCATAAATAATAAGAACTATCAAGCCCAACTGTCGTTACATTTTTCAATGAAATTGCAGATGGATAAGGATTACCAATAGCTACAAACTGGTTACCTGCAGTACCCAAGTTATTCCATGTAATATCTCCAATATTTAAACTTCCTTTTTCTCGGAGCAAAGTAGAATTTGACGACTGTCCAAAGCTGGTAACAGTTCTATCTCCTCTTACAAAAGCCATATATGCTTTTGCTGCATCAAAACGAACATGGGTTGAAGGAATTCCTTCCCAATTATTTGAAGCTGGATTATATGTTTTAACAGATGGTGTGGAAGTTTGTTTATCAAATCCACTATCGGACCATGCAGTTGATGATCCTCCTGTGATTTGTATACCATACCCTGAAGGCTTATAAGACGAATCATTTGCTCCTTCTTGCCAAGCCTCTTTTATCGTTTGATAATCATGCTTTGTGGGCATAAATAACAACCGCCATGCTTTTTTATTCTGGATAAAACGCTCAACTGATGCACGTCCGTTAATTGTGTTAGAATTATTAATTTCAGCTACCCTAGCCGTTGCAGTTGCCGTTGACACGATGGTAAGCTTATCATTTGTAGTTAAGGTTTTAGCTGTACCTCCAAAATATAATGTACCTAATACTTTCAGCTCGGCATCTATTAGAGTTGAATT
>CALQJK010000161.1:0-4828 GCA_943330875.1 Chitinophaga pinensis | reverse complement strand
GTTGAGGGTTGAATGGTTGATTAGTAATTAATGATAGTCTTTAATTTCCCCCATAATTCGTTGTCGAAACCTGATAAAGCAAATTGAACGGATCCTGCTGATTCTCCCATTCTGATTACTACTAATTTTTGGGAAGGCACTACATAAATTTTTTGATCATTTTTTCCCAAAGCAGCATATAAATCGTTGGGGGCATTAGGAATTAATGAACTTGGAAAAACAGTTTGTAATGTAGGGGCCATAAAACTGTTTTTGCCATTGAGCCAGGTTAAATATCCATAACTCAAATTCAAATTTTGAGAAGTTGCAATTTGTTGATTAAAATAATTGGTATCACTCAGAATAGATGTAGCATCCCAATTGCCTTTATTTAATAACAACAATCCAAATCTGGCCATACTTCTTGCATTGCTAAAAAAAACATTATTGGAGTTGGTGGATTTATACCAAAAACCATTCATGCCTATTTTATTTCTAATTTTTTGCTGGAAGTAATTATTATAACTTAAGCTACTTGCGTTCTCTACCACCTGATCTAACATAGTGTATGCAGCATTATGATAGGCCCATCTTGTTCCTGCATCTGCTTTGTAAATCAAACAAGAAGGCAAAGTACAATCCGGATCAGCAACAGCATCATCCAAACCCGTTGTCATCGTTAACTGGTTTCTTACTGTGATTAAGTTTTCTTTATTGATAGGTGCTGAGGTCCATCCAGTGCCAATATATTGTGAAGTGCGATTATTGATGTTTAGAGTGCCTTCCTGCTGAGCAATACCTACCAAAAAGGCTGTCATTGTTTTGCCAGCTGAAGCCCAGTACCATAAACTGTCTGAAGTAAAAGTGCCAAAATATTTTTCGACGACTATTTTACCATTTTTTAAAATGATAAATGCCTTTGTGTTTTTGCTTTGTAAATAAGGATACAAATTATTAAGCTCTGTTGTATTCCAGTTCAAAAAGACTGGAGATGTGGTATCCCAAACGGAAGAGTTTGTAGGAGGAAAATAAATAACATCATTTACTGGATGGGGAGTTGAAACTGTATTTTCCTCTTTTTTACAAGACAATACAATTAATGAAAAAAGTAGGATGGCAAACGATAAATTTTTCATCTGTAATTAATTTGAATTGCTCAGACTGAATTCTGGGATAAAAGTTTATTTTTTGATCTTTTCTTTAAAATAATTTCTGGCTTCCTGTTCTCCTTCATTTTCAAAGGCATTTTTCGGAATCAGAAAAAAACTTGTCGCATTAAAATACAAATGAAAAAAATGGGGACTTTCCATCCAGGAATCAAATTCGCTCCAATTGAAACTTCTTGAAGCACGCTCGCGTTCCAATGAAAATACGGTATCATTCAAATTTATTTTAAAACGATCTTTAAAAGAAGCTGATTTCTTATAGATAATTCTTGGCAATAAAAACCAAAATAACACCATCATTACAAACCAAAGAAAGGAGCTTAATAAAAATGCAAGAGGCGATATTTTTTTTAAGAAAAAAAGTGTTGCAGACAGAATAGCAAATACATTAATCAAGACCATCATTATTTTTATTTCCTTTCTACTTATAAAATGGTACCGAAGCGCCTGAATTACTTTTGCTTTGTTGTATTCGAAATAATTTGAAGTCATTTTTTAGATTGCTTATGTTTGGATATTTTTACTACTTCCCCGATTTTATCATTTTTTCTTCTACACTCCATTCGCCGAGTTTTTCGCCCTTTAAGCCAATGAATTCAACATTCATTACTCTTTCTCCTTTTTTACCGGTGAAGGAAATCTTTGCAAAATTTTGTGCTTCAATCAAAGTGTTGGCTTCACGAAAAGGATTGTTTTCTTCCGGGCTTTTGGCCACTTTACTTACGCCGGATGTGTAAGGAGAAACAGTGATGTCGTATAAAGGATATAATGAAGGCCTGGTCATTTTTATAACTTCGCTATGGTGTCTGTCACCGGTAAGAAATACGACGCCATTAACTTTTTGCTGCGTTAAAAAATTGAGCAGTTCATTGTATTCGTATGGAAAATGCTGCATGCATTCATATTTATTCAATGGGTTTAATACCTGACTTCCGGTAACGATAATTTTAAAAGGAGCGCGACTGTATAATAATGAGTTCTTCAACCATTCCATTTGTTGTGTACCAAAAAACGATTTTTCTTTATTGGGTAATCCATCAATACTATCAAGCACTTCATCCTCAGATCTGAAAAACCTGTCATCAGTTAAAAAAAGATCTACATCAGCATAACTCACTTTTGTATAAATGCCATTTCCTTCTTCGCCATAGCTTGGATTTAGGGTATAATTTTTAAAAATGTTGCGACTTTCTTTTCTATAAATAAAACTTTTTCCTGCATCATTAGGTCCATAATCATGGTCATCCCAGATAGCATATTGTGGCATTTTAGCCATGAATTCCTGCAATACTTTTTGTGCTCTGTCATGAGAAGCCCTGTTGTTTAATCCCCACACAGATCCGTAATCCACTTCTCTTGTGTACCAATTGTCTCCGAGCCAAACATGGAAATCTGCAGGTGTTTTAGCCATGGTTTCAAAAATAGAAGAATCGCCGCCATAAGGTTTTCCTGGTCTGTCATATTTGGGGTCATTAAAATAAGCGCAACTTCCGGTAAGAAAACTAAATGCAGGAACTGGTTTACGATATTGCCACAAATCTTTAGTGGTGAATTGTGTAGCGTATGGAAGTGTCAATGGCTTACCATCTAACAGGATTGTATATTGATATGGTGTGCCAAATTCAAGTCCATTCAATTCTAGTTTAACGGGATTAAATTCTTTACCTAATTCTCCTTTATAAACTATTGATTTTACATTTTTAGCATCCGAAAGTGGGTTATACTTCACGGAGACTGATTTTACAGATGGGTCAACTTCAAGCCATACCATTGCAGAACGCAATTCTACATTGCCGGCCCAGGGGCCACTGATTAAATTTTTATTTTTTTGCGCTGATGCTGAATGAAAAGAAAAAGTAACTAATAAAAAGTAACATATGATTTTGTTCATCTGAAAAAATTTAGGCTGCAAGTTAAGCTATGTTTGGGGTTTGATTGATTTTGGTTTGGGAAAGCTTATGATTTAAGCTTTTCATTATCCAAATGTCTTGTAGCATCTCTTCTTGTTTTCTTTTCGAAATTCTTCTCCAAGGCTTCAGTAAGGTTAATACCCGTTTGATTGGCTAAGCAAAGTAATACCCACAGTACATCAGCCATTTCATCGGCTAGTTCTTTGCCTTTGTCTGATTCCTTAAAAGATTGTTCGCCATATTTTCTAACCATTAATCTGCTGAGTTCTCCCACTTCTTCCATTAAAATTCCAAGATTAGTGAGTTCGCTGAAATATTTCACTCCGATGGTTTTGATCCATTCGTCTACTTTTTGCTGGGCTTCGTTGATGGTAAGGTTGTTCATGTTGTTGAAGAAGGGTTGAAGGTTGTTGAAAAGGGTTGAAGGTTGTTGAAAATTGTTGAAGAGATTGCTACTCTTTATTTTTACTATCTATCCAAATAGTTACCGGTCCATCATTCAGTAAATGTACTTTCATATCTGCGCCGAAAGTGCCAGTGTAAATATTTTTTTCTAGCTCTTTTTCTAATTGAGTGATCAGGCGCTCATACAATGGCATGGCTATTTCCGGCTTACTTGCCTTTATATAACTGGGACGGTTACCCTTTTTTGTCATAGCATGTAAAGTAAACTGGCTAACTAATAAAATATCTCCATTGATTTCTTTCACAGAAATATTTGGAATTTTATTTTCATCATCAAAAATTCTAAGGTTAATAATTTTATTACTAAGCCATTCTATGTCATAGTTATCATCAAGATCTTCGATGCCCACAAAAACTAATAAACCCGCTGTTATTTTTGATTTTATTTTTTCATCAATGGTAACACTGGCTTCCTTTACTCTTTGAATCAGAACTCTCATAATTTCGACATTTTTTCAGGAATAGTCAAACTTACTTTTAAATATGATATGCAGCATAAAAAACAATACTTTATTACAACATATTTGTTTCAAAAAAAAAAATATTCTTTCCACAAAAAGTGCAAAACTCATGAAATTCAGTCTCCTTGTGTATTGCAAAAATATATACAACTTTTGTCCACATAGTGTTGATATTTAGAAGCAAAATGTTCCTTGAGTTCGAATATTTTCGTACACCTCATTAAATGAGAATTTAAAACTTACTAACCAGCAATATATATAGAATTATGCCAGCAAAAAAGCAACCAGCCACCGCGCTCAGTTTCCAGCGCCAGTTTACTAAAGATGATGTAAGCCCTTACGATATGTTCGATTATGATTATCGTACATCTGTAATTAAAAACCCAAGTGGTGAGATTGTTTTTCAAATGAATGACGTTGAAGTTCCAAAGCAATGGAGCCAAATTGCAACCGATATCTTAGCGCAAAAGTATTTCAGAAAAGCAGGTGTTCCTCAACCCGATGGAAGTCTTGGTAGAGAAACCACGGCCAAGCAAGTTGCTCATCGTATGGCTCATTGCTGGAGAGTATGGGGAGAGCGATATGATTACTTCGCTTCAAAGAAAGATGCACAAATATTTTACGACGAATTAGTATACAGCATCTTAAATCAAGCTTGCGTTCCTAACAGTCCACAATGGTTCAATACAGGATTACATGAAGTCTATGGTATTACTGGTAAACCACAAGGCCATTATTATGTAGATTCAAAAGATGGTAAATTAAAAAAATCTACTTCTGCATATGAGCGTCCTCAGCCACATGCTTGCTTTATTTTAAGTGTGGATGATGATTTGGTAAATGAAGG
>CALQJK010000160.1:0-4902 GCA_943330875.1 Chitinophaga pinensis | reverse complement strand
TTGTTCTCAGAAGCAATGATCTCCTCAAACTGTTGTTGTAACGATATGTCATCCATTTCTAAAGCCATTGCTATAAGAGGTCTAAAATGGTTTATTTGATTGGCAATTTCACTAATTTCGTTTCTCGTTGCAATTTACTTTATTATTATCAGTAAATCATGATTCACTCTTCTTTATATATTGATATCACAGAAAAAAAAGGTAAAGCTGTTTTTACAAATGAAGGTATTGCAGCAGGAGAAATTATTGAAGTATCTCCAGTGATTGTTATGAGAAAAGAAGACCGCTTACATCTTGATCAAACCTTGTTGCATGATTATATTTTTGAGTGGGGAGAAACAAAGGCGCAATGTGCTATGGCATTAGGATTTATTCCAATTTACAACCATAGCTATTATAGCAATTGTGAATATTTTATGGACTTTGAAGACGAAACTATTTTTGTAAAAACGGTTAGGGCAATTGAAAAAGGGGAGGAGTTAACGATTAATTATAATGGTGATTGGGATAAACAGGATAAGGTTTGGTTTGATGTGGTGGGTTAGTTGGTTGGTTGGTAATAAATACAAATGATCAAAGATAAACTACAACCAATATGTCGAAAAAATAAAAGGTTGACTAGTAGAACTAATCAACCTTTTAACTAATCAACTAATTTATTTATTTCTTAGCGAAATCTCTTCTAATAATATTCAAAGCAGCGCCTTCTTTAAACCATTCAATTTGTTGTTCATTGTAAGAATGGTTTACACTGATTTCATCTGATGTACCATCTGAATGCTGTAAGGCCAATGTTAGTTTTTTATTCGGTGCAAACGAAGTCAATCCAACGATGTCGATATTGTCATCTTCTCTGAATTTTTCATAATCTGCTTTGTTGTCGAATGTCAATGCCAGCATGCCTTGTTTTTTCAAATTGGTTTCATGAATACGGGCAAATGATTTCACCAATACAGCACGCACGCCTAAGTGACGAGGTTCCATCGCCGCATGTTCGCGAGAAGAGCCTTCTCCATAATTTTCATCACCAACAACGATAGTCCCTATTCCTGCAGCTTTGTAAGCTCTTTGTGTAGAAGGCACTGTTCCATATTCTCCGGTTAATTGATTTTTTACGTTGTCTGTTTTTTCGTTGAAGAAATTGACAGCACCAATCAATAAGTTATTACTGATATTATCTAAATGACCTCTGAATTTCAACCATGGACCTGCCATTGAAATATGATCTGTTGTACATTTTCCTTTTGCTTTGATGAGCAGTTTTAATGCTTTTAAATCTGTCCCTTCCCAAGCGACAAATGGTTCTAATAATTGCAATCTTTTGCTGTCAGGAGCTACTTTTACTTGTACCCCACTGCCATCTGCTGCAGGAGCCTGGTAGCCAGGATCTTCCGCATCGAATCCTTTTAAGGGTAATTCAACTCCTGTTGGCGGATCTAATTTTACTTGCTCACCCTTGTCGTTGGTAAGCGTGTCCGTTAGTGGATTGAAATTTAAATCTCCTGCTATAGCCATCGCCGTTACAATCTCTGGTGATCCAACAAATGCAAAAGTGTTAGGATTGCCATCTGCTCTCTTTGCAAAGTTTCTGTTGAAACTGTGAACGATGGTATTCCTTTCTGCTTTTTCCGCACCTACTCTTGCCCACATGCCAATACAAGGTCCACAGGCATTAGCAAAAACTGTTGCCCCAATTTTATCGAATATGGCTAAAAATCCGTCTCTTTCTATCGTATATCTTACTAATTCAGATCCTGGTGTTATAGTAAATTCCGCGTTTAATTTTAATCCTTTTTCAGAAACTTGCTTGGCTAAACTTACCGCACGACTAATATCTTCATAAGAAGAATTGGTGCAACTTCCAATCAAACCTACTTCGATTTTTGTAGGCCAGTTATTTTTTGCAGCTTCTTCTTTCATCTTTGAAATAGGCGTTGCTAAATCTGGAGTGAAGGGGCCATTTAAATGTGGTTCTAATTCACTTAAATTAATTTCAATCACTTGATCAAAGTAGGCAGAAGGATTCGCATATACATCAGCGTCACCTGTTAAATGTTCTTTTATTTTATCAGCTGCTGCTGCAATCTCTTCGCGGCCTGTAGCTTTTAAATAACGACTCATGCTTTCGTCATAACCAAAAGTAGAAGTGGTAGCGCCAATCTCTGCACCCATATTGCAAATGGTTCCTTTGCCTGTACAACTCATACTCAAAGCGCCTTCTCCAAAGTATTCCACTACAGCGCCAGTTCCGCCTTTTACGGTAAGGATACCTGCAACTTTTAGGATAACGTCTTTAGGAGAAGTCCATCCATTAAGCTTGCCCGTTAGTTTAATGCCAATTAATTTCGGCATTTTTAATTCCCATGGTAAGCCAGCCATCACATCGCATGCATCTGCACCACCTACGCCAATAGCAATCATTCCCAAACCGCCTGCATTTACAGTATGGCTATCTGTACCAATCATCATCCCACCGGGGAATGCATAATTTTCTAAAACAACCTGGTGAATAATTCCAGCGCCTGGTTTCCAGAATCCAATGCCATATTTATTTGAAACCGATGCCAGAAAATCATATACTTCACTGCTTTCAGAAACGGCTCTGTTTAAATCTGTTTTACTGTCTATTTTTGCTTCAATCAAATGGTCGCAATGCACTGTACTTGGAACAGCTACTACCGCACGGCCAGATTGCATAAATTGTAACAAGGCCATTTGCGCTGTTGCATCTTGCATAGCTACTCTGTCCGGAGCAAAATCTACATAAGACATTCCTCTTTCCTGAACCTCAGTGGCATTGCCTTGCCATAGATGGGCGTATAATATTTTTTCTGTTAAGGTTAGGGGTTTACCAACTGTTTTACGAGCCGCCTGAACTCTTTCAGGGAAGTTTGCGTAAACCTTCTTGATCATTTCAATGTCAAAAGCCATGTTTTTTTGTTTATGTTTTTTTATTTATGGTTTGTTGTTTGTTGTTTAAAACGAAGTCGGGCGCGAAATTACAAAAATGATGGTAGCTTTTTCTTGATTTTTTACTGATGTATAATGTAGTATATGCTATTGCCTAAATAAATTGGCCTCTCTTCAATCCTCTTCACACATCTTCAACCATCATTCCACCAACTTCAACCATCATTCAACCCTCTTCAACAATCATTTAACCCTCCTCAAATCGATTTCCTCAACGCCACCAATTTCTCCAGCAACGTTTCCAATAAATCCAGTTGCAGCATATTCGCGCCATCACTTTTTGCTACAGCAGGATTCGGATGAGTTTCGATAAACAATCCATCTGCCCCAGTTGCAATAGCTGCTTTGGCAATGGTTTCTATTAATTGAGGATTGCCACCAGTGATGCCTGATGTTTGATTGGGTTGTTGTAAAGAATGGGTGCAGTCCATAATTACAGGGACGCCATGTTCTTTCATCCAGGGTATATTACGATAGTCTACGATTAAATCCTGGTAGCCAAAACTATTGCCTCTTTCCGTGAGCCATACTTTATCGTTGCCGGCTTGTTTGATTTTGTCCACTGCAAATTTCATGGATGGGCCACTCACAAACTGACCTTTCTTTACGTTTACAATCTTGCCTGTTGCTGCTGCTGCCAATAATAAATCTGTTTGGCGACATAAGAATGCCGGTATTTGCAATACATCTACATATTGAGCGGCTATGTGAGCTTCTTCCGCGGTATGAATATCTGTGGTAGTGGGTAAATTGTATTTCTTTCCTGCTGCATGTATGAGTTGTAATGCGGCTTCATCACCGATACCAGTAAATGAAGAGCCGCTGGTTCGGTTTGCTTTTTTATATGAAGCTTTAAATAGATAGGGAATGCCTAATTTCTTGGAAATAGTAGACACGCGTTCAGCAATTTCATCAACCATTTCTTCATTTTCTACTACACAAGGGCCTGCGATAAGAAAGAAGTTATTTTTATGATAAGATTGATGCTGAAATAGATTCGTTAAATGGTTATTCATTGAGCGAAAGTAAAATGTAAAATGTAAAAAGTAAAATTTAAAATAGAAAAGTATCTAAATTTACTTTTTATCACAGAAGAAATAAAAATGAAAAAAGAAAGAATATTGGTCATTGGCGCAAGCGGACAAATAGGCGTAGAGCTTACCCTTGCTTTAAGAAAAATATATGGCAACAGTAATGTGATTGCCTCTGATTTGCGCGAAGAGAATGATTTACTTAAAGGCACGGGTCCTTATGTGAGTATGGATGTAATGAATAAAGAGATGTTGCATGTGCAGGTTATTCGCCAGGGAATTACACAGATTTATTTATTAGCGGCAATTTTATCAGCCACAGGGGAGAAGAATCCCAATCTGGCCTGGAGTTTGAATATGCAAAGTTTGTTGAATGTGCTTGATATTGCCCGCGAAGAGCAATTACATAAAGTCTATTGGCCAAGTAGTATAGCGGTATTTGGGCCTACTTCCCCCAAGGTGAATTGCCCTCAGCAAACGGTGATAGAACCTATTACGGTTTATGGTATTAGTAAATATGCGGGCGAATTCTGGTGCAATTATTACCACCATCGTTATGGTGTAGATGTGCGGAGTTTGCGGTATCCTGGTTTGATTAGTTATAAAAGTGCACCGGGTGGTGGTACTACCGATTATGCAATTGAAATTTTTCATCAGGCGCTGGAAAATAAAAAGTACGAATGTTTTTTGAAGGACGATACCTATTTGCCTATGATGTACATGCCCGATGCTATTAGAGCTACTATTGAATTGATGGAAGCGCCGGCCTCAAAAATTAGCATCCGTACTTCTTATAATATAAGTGGAATGAGTTTTTCTCCTGCAGCAATTGCAATAGCCATCAAGAAACATATTCCTGATTTTGAAATCACTTACAAGACGGATTTCAGACAAGCCATTG
>CALQJK010000159.1:0-4904 GCA_943330875.1 Chitinophaga pinensis | reverse complement strand
GGAAAGGTGAATTCATTGACAAGAGTGCATCAAATGGGATTAATGCCGGTGATAAATGTGATTATGTTATAGATCTCGAGGTAAACGGGCATAAAGTTACCGGGGCTTCGTATACTTATTTTACCGAAAATGGAATTCGTTTTTACACCATTTGTAAATTAGAAGGGTTTATTGAATTGAAGAAAAAGTATTTGGAAATAAAAGAAGTAGAGCGCACCAAAACGAATATCCCAAGTAATATCAGAAATTGTTTTCAAGTGCATAAACTTACTTATTTCAAAAAAGGAGATACAGAAACTATTGAAGGAAACTGGCTTCCCGCGCCAAATCAGGAAGGAACTTGTGGTTATGGAAGCACTGTTCTTACAAGAAGAAGTTTGTTAAATACTTATCCGGGTGCTTATGCAAAAGCTAATAAAATAAATGAAATAAAATCTCAAAGTCCTGTAACTACAAATAACAACAACAGCAATAAAGATATCAGCAAATCAAAAGCTGCCAGTCCCGAAAAAAATAATCCTGTTGTTTCAGCTCCACACCAAAAAGATAATTTAGAATTAAATAACAATAAAGATTCTGATAATTCCTCCGTAACAAAGGAAATCGAGGTGACAAAAAATGAGAAATTAGAGAAAAGAAAAAATACTTTATTAAAAACAATTGAGGTTGAGAGTAATACAATAAAAGTTGATTTGTATGATAATGGTGAAGTAGATGGCGATAGCATTTCATTGTTTTACAATGGAAAACTTTTATTGTCGAACAAACGATTAACAGAAAAATCGATTACTTTCCTGCTTAAAGTAGATGACAACATTTCTTTAAATGAATTGGTAATGTATGCAGAGAATCTTGGGACTTATCCTCCAAACACTGCGTTAATGATAGTTACGGATGGGCCTAACCGCTATGAAATTAGAATCACTTCTGATTTGCAAAAAAGTGGTGTGATTCATTTTGTACATAAACATTAATTTTTCTTATGCAGAAATTAAAGCTAATCTTTCATTTTTAAAAGACAAGCATTTCTTGCAGCAGTTATTTTAATTTCATCTATTTATGTTATGTATATTTCTGCGTAAAAAAAATAAGCAATTAGTAGAATTAGAATTTAAAATTCCAGGTTACTGCAGGAATAATTGGGAAAATAGAAACTTGTTTTGCCTGAACTTGTAATGAGCCATCTAAGGCATTTCCACTCTGATCGAAATAAATAAAGTAAGGATTTTTTCTGCTGTAAGCATTGTAAACACTGAACACCCATTCTGATTTCCATTTACGGCCTTCGTTTTTCTTTGGTGTTAAAATAGCCGATAAATCCAATCGATGGTATGAAGGAAGTCTGTATTGGTTAATGCGGCTATACTCTTGCGTGAGTACGCCATTAATCAAATAAAATCGTTGTGGTAATGTAAGTGCATTTCCTGTTCCATAAACAAAGGTTGCCGATAGTTTCCATTTTTTATTTAATTCATACATTGATACCACACTCAAATCATTTCTGCGGTCATATTTAGCAGGATATTTTTCTCCGAAATTAAGATCAGGGAATTTTCTCCATGTCCAGCTTAATGTATAGCCAATCCAGCCAGTAAGCCTGCCCTTTGCTTTGTTGATGTATAATTCAGAACCATAACTCCAGCCATTTCCAAACACGAAAGAATTTTCTGTGTCATCAAGAGAGTTTGGAGTATAACCTTCTTTATATTCAATTTGATTTTTCATGTCTTTGAAATAAAATTCCAATGACGTTTCAAACATATTATTTTTGAAATTTTTGAATAATCCTGCTGCATATAACCAGCTTAACTGTGGTTTAACTTTGTATGTACTTGGAACCCATATATCTGTTGGAAGTGTTGTACCCGAATTGCTTACCAGATGAATGTATTGTAAGTTTCGGGTAACCGATGCCTTTATGGAAGTTTCATCATCAATTGAATAACGAATCGTAGCCCTTGGTTCCAGTCCGCCATAGGTTTTTACGGGTTTTCCTTTTGCATAAACAAGACTGTCTGTTCTATTGCCATCTGCATCTGTAGTATAAATTTTATTCGGCCCAATTTGCTGAAATAAACTATAACGAAGTCCCCCACTCAACTGTAATTTTGGTGTAATTTCCCAATCATCCTGAGCATATATTGCCGCTTCATGTGCGTATTTTAATTGTGCATTAAGCGGATCAAAAACAATTGAATCCTGTTTGCCACTTACAACAGAAGGCGTAAATTGATGGTGAGTATATAATGCGCCAAATTTTATTTTTTGTTTTGAGAATGGATAGAAATCAAAGTCCTGTTTGATGCTAAGGTCTCTTATCCCTGATGCTAATTTCACTTCGAAATTATCCTGAATTGCCTTGAACGTAAAATTATAATCGTTATAAACAGCCGTTGTATTTGCAAATAATTTTTTATTGAAAACATGATTCCATCTTATTGTTCCAGTTGCATTTCCCCAGGGAATATTTACATTTAAACTTTGTCTGCCATTAACAAAATCGAAAACATCTCTTCCAAAATATCCACTTAAATAAAGCCGGTCTTTATCATTGAAACGATAATTTATTTTAGCATTCAAATCATAGAAATAATACCCGGAGCCACTGAATTGACTGGTTTTGCTCACAAATGGTTTTGTAAGTGCATCTATATAAGTTCTTCTTGCAGAAACAATAAATGATGCTTTATCTTTTTTAATTGGACCCTGAATTGAAATTCTTGATGCAATCAATCCAATACCTCCATCAACCTGAAACTTTTGATTATTGCCTTCTTTCATTGATATGTCGAGTACGCTTGACAGTCGGCCTCCATATTGTGCAGGCATTCCTCCTTTTATTAATGAAACATTTTTTATAGCATCAGAATTAAAAATAGAAAAGAATCCGAATAAATGACCGGTGTTATAACATACCGCATCATCTAAAAGAATTAGGTTCTGGTCTGGCCCGCCACCTCTTACATAAATACCTGCACTGCCCTCACCTGCATTTCTAACGCCAGGCAGTAGCTGCACTACTTTTAATAAATCTACTTCGCCTAAAAATGCCGGTATTGATTTTATCTGTTCAATAGGAAGTGATATCTTACCCATTTGTGCCGCCTTTACATTGTTGTCTCTTTTCCTTGTTGTAACTACAACTTCTTGAGATAAATTAGCACCGGAGGAAAGATTGATATTAATCAAAGTATCGGAATGTAAATTCAAATTTAAAAGTTGTGCTTTATATCCAACAAAAGAACTTGCCAAAGTATAATCGCCTTCATTTAATGTAATTGAATAAAATCCATACTGATTGCTCGTAATACCTTTAGTGTTTCCTTTAATGGCAATGGTGGCGCCAATTAAAGTTTCGCCAGTAGCCAGATCACGAATATAACCCGTGATGGTGTACCTGATTTTCGATGGAGATTTTTTTTCAATCTGAGCAGTAGCATTTATTCCTGTAATGAATAAACTTGCAAACATTAAAAATGAAATTAAGGAACGGAACATTTAAACAGAATTTTATTTAGCTATGATAGAATCTTTTACTTCTCCACAATGCAGCATTGTAGCTTTGTATTCGGGATGTATTTTTCCTAAATAAGGATTTAGAATTTCCTGTGAATTACTAATCCAATTGGCAGGAATAGAATCATCAATAGCCATTGGACAATTTTGTAAGTACAATGTTGGCCCTTCGTATTTTATTGCAACAAAAAATGAAGGAAACATCATTTCAGTAAGACTACTAAAGTCTTTACGCATCTCACTAATATTGGGTTGAACAATTATTGATTCCGCATTTGAACGTACATCATTAATTGCAGCCATTACGGTTTCATAAACAGAAGAAGTATCTTTTTTTAATTCATTAGTGTCAATAGTATTAAGCAGTGTTATAAAATCCCTTGTCTTTAATTTAATGACATTTGTGTCGCTTTCTACAAATGCATCTTTAACAGCTAAATATCCAGTGATAACCTTATTAATAGTTGCATTAAAGTCAGGAGAATGTTTCATTAATACAATAGATACTGCAGGAGGAGTTTTAGCTGATTTTTTCCTTAACAAAAACCAATATGCGGAGAAAAGTAAAGCTGCTGTAATAATGTAGATAAATGCTTTTTTCATTTTTAATTTTTTATAACCGCAAAAGTAGGATAATTACAAACGTATAAAACCAATAAAGGTTTTAAGTATAGCGAAAAATCGAATGGATTTTGAACATTTCCATTGAAATAAGTGGTTATATAATTAATGCATTTTCCTGCTTTTTAAAATCAACCTTTAACTAATCGCCCTAAACATCTATTTTTGCGCAAAATTTATAAACAAGACAATGTTATTAGGATTACAAAATGTGACTTTCGAATTTGGAGCCCGCGCTATCGTAGAAGACGCCACATGGCATATACAACCCAATGAGCGTATAGGTTTGATTGGATATAATGGCACTGGAAAATCTACCTTGCTTAAGGTATTAACTGGCCAATATTCCCCTGCAAAAGGTACCGTTGAGAAAGGCAGAGAGACTACAATTGGGTTCTTACATCAGGATTTATTGGGATTTGACACAGAAGATTCAATACTTGAAGTGGCATTAGGCGCCTTTGAAAGGGTGAAACAGCTGGAGAAGGAAATTGAAGATATGGGTGAAGAATTATCCAGAACAGGCGATGAGAAATTAGCCAATGACTACGCAGATTTATTACATGAAATGGATGTACTGGACGGATATAGTATTCACCATAAAACAGAAGAAATTCTTCAAGGACTGGGTTTTACAAATGCCGAACTACAGAAACCGTATAAGAATTTTAGTGGAGGCTGGAGAATGAGGGTGTTATTAGCCAAGATGATCTTACAACATCCCGATGTATTATTAATGGATGAACCTACCAATCACCTGGATATGC
>CALQJK010000158.1:0-4932 GCA_943330875.1 Chitinophaga pinensis | reverse complement strand
TTCAGCTGATAGCTTAAAACTAACGATTAAACAAAAATCATCTAGCACAACAACTATATCAAATTGTGTGTCATACACTTGGAACGGCGTAACGTATTCGGCTAGTGGCTCTTATACAAAGACGGGTTTAACGAATGTAGCGGGCTGTGATTCAACAGCGTATTTAGCATTAACGATTAAACAAAAGACTACGAGTACTACTACCATATCAAATTGTGTTTCATACACCTGGAATGGGGTAACGTATTCGGCTAGCGGCTCATATACAAAGACTGGCTTGATAAACGCAGCGGGCTGTGATTCAATAGCCTATCTATCTTTAACGATTAAACAAGCTTCCACATCTACAAGTGCAGCAACGATAGACGCTGTTAATTTGCCCTACATTTGGAATGGATCATCGTATACATCAACGGGTGTTTATACTACTAAATTGACCAATGCTCGTGGATGTGATAGTACAGTAACCTTAAATTTAACTGTAAATCCCTATTATCAAAACACGATTTTAAACTTGAAAATTTTTTTCGAGGGATTTTATATTGGTAATGGATTGATGCGAACTACTTTATATGATTTAGGTTTAAGCACAGTAAATGATGCTACTGATACAATATCAATTAATCTATGGAAAACTAATCATTTGAGTAACAATAATTCCGACTATACTGTAAAAGCATTACTTCATAGTAATGGTTCTGTATCAGCAAGTTTTCCTGCTGCCACCTATGGTAATTCCTATTACATTGCTATAAAACACAAGAATGTTTTGGAAACTTGGAGTGCATTACCCATTACAATTGTCGCAACAAATAGTTATGATTTTACAACTAGTATAAATAAAACGTATTCCAATGGTATTAATCTATCTATGAAAAATATGGGTAATAATAAGTATGCTTTTTTAACTGGAGATTTAAATTTAGACGGAGGAGTCGACATTTCCGATATGCAGCCAATAGAAAATGATGCCTCCCACTTTTATTTTGGCTATTATATTACTGATTGCACCGGTGATGGGGGAATCGATATTTCCGATATGCAAATAGTTGAAAATAATGCTACTCAATTCTTGTTTTTTGCTCGCCCGTATTAGATGGCAAGTGTATGAATATTAATGCAATTTTAAAAAATCTAAAAATCTGACTATAATCATCACTCTATTTTAACCCGAATTTTCTCTTTACGTCTGCTGTAAAAGTTTTAAATTGTATGATGGATCCTACAGAAAACAATCATGTAACATCGCTTGAAAAAGTATTTTCAATCAACCAGCTAGATCTTCTTTCCGATGAAAAATTATTAATTGAATTAGCCTCGGAAATCAATAATCTTATGCTGATTAATTTTGAAAGACTGGTTCAATTGCTTTATAGAATTGATGTAAGCGAAATTAAACTAAAAACTTTATTAAAGGAAAATCCTAATGAAGATGCTGGTAGAATAATCGCTTCCTTGATTATTGAAAGACAATTTCAAAAATTGACATTAAAATCACAAATGAAAAGTACGAATGAAAAATCAGCGTCTGATGAAGAAAGATGGTAAAAAATAAATACTAATATAGTAGCTTACTCACTTCCGCTTTATCTTCTTTTTCTTTTTTTAAATCGTACATCGTTCCAAAAACAAGATCCCATAAAGTACTGCTTACGCCAAATCCTTTATCAGCATGTTTGTAATGATGAAGATGATGATTTCTCCATAATGGCTTCATCCATTTGAATGGGGGATTCCAGGCATGGATGGCATAATGCATAGATCCGTAAAGTAAGTATCCCAACATGAATCCTGGAAAAAAGACAAAAGCATTTTTATTAATAAAAAAATAAAAAAGAAAGAAAAACATTGATGCCAGTATTAAACTTGGTAAGGCAGGCATAAACAATCGTTCTTTATCTCGTGGATATTCATGATGATTGCCATGTAACAAATAAATTAATTTCTTTGTCCTTTCGGAGCTCGATTCATAATGAAAGGCGAATCGATGTAAAATATATTCCGTAAGACTCCAGAATAGTATTCCACTCATAAACAAGATCGATGCCCTAGTTGCACCAAAGCCTTCTACTTTTACTGCATAGTAAGGAAAAAGGATGAGCACCGGTAAATACAAACCCCATATTACAAGAGGATGAGTTTTGGTGAGATATTCGAGATATTGATTTCTAAAAAGTTGCGCTTGACCTTTGTTGTAAATTTTTTCAAAATGCATATTAATCTCTTCGGGTTTAAATTTAATAATTCCTTTTTTACTTGTAAGGAGTATGTTACTTTTGTTCCTCAAACAATAGTATGAAACTTGTTACTTATTTAAAAGAAGACTATGCCCAATTGGCGATGATTGTTGATGGGAAATTATATGACACAGATTCGCTTCATGCTGATTTGCCTGTAAGTATGGCCATGTTTTTAAATTATTGGGATGATGTATATCCGCTTGCGCTGGCTGCTGAAACACAAATAAAAAAGGGAATGAACTTTTCTGTTTCTGGAAATCTATTGACTGAGGTAGATTTATTAGCGCCAGTGCCACATCCTACAAGCTGCCGAGATGGCTACGCATTCAGACAACATGTTGCAGCGGCCAGGCGAAACCGTAAGGTAGATATGATTCCAGAATTTGATCAGTATCCCATATTTTATTTTACCAATCACAATAGTATTCAAGGGCCAGGTGATATTCTTTGCATGCCTGATCATTTTGAAAAATTAGATTTTGAATTAGAGGCTGCTATTGTGATCAATCGTTCAGGAAGAAACATTAGAGCAGCTGATGCAGATGATTATATTGCTGGATTGATGATTATGAATGATATGAGTGCAAGGCGTTTGCAAATGGAAGAAATGTTATTAAACCTTGGTCCTGCAAAAGGAAAAGACTTTGCAACAGTTATTGGCCCTATGTTGGTTACTTTGGATGAATTGCAAGAATATGAAATTCCTTGCAAAGAAGGTCATTTAGGAAAGAGTTGGAATTTAAATATGAAGTGTATGGTAAATGGCATTCAAGTAAGTCAGGGAAATCTTGGCGATATGGATTGGACATTTGCAGAGATTATAGAAAGATGTAGTTATGGTGTTAATTTATACGCTGGTGATGTGATAGGAAGTGGCACTGTTGGAACGGGTTGTTTTTTAGAATTGAATGGAACGGGTAAATTAAATAATCCTAACTATCAGGAGCAGTGGTTACAAGCTGGAGATGTGGTTGAAATGGAAATTGATGGATTAGGAAAACTTTCCAATACTATTGTAAAAGAAGAAAGCGATTTTTCGATTTTGAAGTTGAAGAAGCTTATTTAATGATGTAGTTTTTGGTTATATATTCCAACTTTTCAAAAAATTAATTATACAATCCATGCTATCACTAAAACTATCAGATTTAAAAACTGTAGATATTCAAAATTATTTGCAACATGCCATTGCGCCACGTCCTATCTGCTTTGCTTCCACAATTGACAAAGAAGGACATGTAAATTTGAGTCCATTTAGTTTTTTTAATTTATTCTCTTCCAATCCTCCTATTGTTGTTTTTTCGCCAGCAAGAAGAGGAAGAGACAACTCTACAAAACATACTTTAGAAAATCTAATTGACATTCCTGAAGTTGTAATCAATATAGTGGACTTTGATATGCTGCATCAAATGTCTCTTGCCAGTTGTGAATATCCAAAAAGCACCAACGAATTTGAAAAAGCTGGGTTTACCCAAGAAAAAGCTACATTAGTAACCCCGCCAATGGTCATGGAAAGCAAGATAAAATTAGAATGTAAAGTGAACCAGATTATTCCATTAGGAACTGAAGGCGGGGCTGGAAATCTTGTTATTGCTGAAGTATTGATGATGCATATTGACGAATCCATTTTAAATGACGAGAATAAAATTGATCAAAGAAAGTTGGATTTGGTGGGAAGATTAGGAGGTAACTGGTATTCAAGAGCAAATGCGTCAACAATCTTCGAAGTTGAAAAACCAAATATGAATTTAGGAATCGGTTTTGATGCTTTGCCTTTATCCATAAGAAAAAGTACTATATTAAATGGCAATGAATTGGGTCAATTAGCAAACGTAAATGAATTGCCTTTTGTAGATGCAACATTTAATGACGATAACTTAAAACAAATTATTCAATATTTTTCTTTAAATCCAGATGAGATGGAGAGAGAATTGCACACTTATGCAAAAGCATTACTCCATGATGGGAAAGTCTATGAAGCCTGGCAAATTCTACTAGCCATAGCATAAATTTATTTTAGTAAATATTAAATAGCTGCGGCAGTTCAATTAACTTTGTGCTTCAAAATTTAACTATATAATAGGTTATGAGCACACCGCATTTATCTGAACAAGAAATCATTCGCAGAGAAAAAAGAACAGAACTGGAAAAGTTAGGAATTGATCCTTATCCTGCAGCATTGTATCCAGTCAATATTTCAGCGGAATATATCAAAGCAAATTATAAAGGCGAAGAGAATAAGGCAGACTTTGCTGATGTATGCATTGCTGGTCGCATCATGAGTGTTCGCGATATGGGAAAAGCCAATTTTGCTGTGTTACAGGACGGCACCGGAAAAATTCAATTTTATATTAAGCAAGATGATATTTGTCCTGATGAAGACAAATCATTGTTTCAAAATGTTTGGAAAAAATTAATAGATATCGGCGATTTTGTAGGTATTAAGGGATATGTCTTTACAACCAAGACAGGAGAAACATCGATTCATGTCACAGAATTTACCATTCTTACTAAATCATTGCGCCCTTTGCCTATTGTGAAAGAAAAAGATGGAGAAGCGTTTGACGAAGTAACAGATCCGGAATTCAGATACAGACAACGTTATGCAGATTTGATTGTGAATCCTGCGGTGAAAGAAGTTTTTGTAAAAAGAACAAAACTTGTCAATGCCATTCGTGAATTTTTAAATGAAAGA
>CALQJK010000157.1:0-4964 GCA_943330875.1 Chitinophaga pinensis | reverse complement strand
GGAGGTGAGGAAAAAGGAATTTATCCTGCAGTAATGAAAATTTGCGATGAGAAATTTAAAATACCTATGCCAGGTGATTTCGAATCATTGAATGTGTCTGTTGCTGCGGGAGTTGTTTTGTATGAAGTGTCGAGGCAGAGAGGAGGAATGTAAGGTTTAAAAGGTTCAAGAGGTTTAAAAAGTTGAAGAGGTTGATTGGTTGATTGGTTGATTGGTTGATTGGTTGATTGGTTGATTGGTTGATTGGTTGATTGAAAAATTAATCGACAAAATTAGCGAAACTTTGTGCCTTTGTGTTTTTGTGGCAATACTTAAGTTTGATTTTTTTACTTTTCACTTTTAAAAATGAACACTCAGCATAAAATAAAATTAATAGAATGCCCTCGTGATGCGATGCAGGGTTGGCATGATTTTATTCCAACTGAAAAAAAGGTTGACTATATCAATGCGCTACTACAAGTGGGATTTGATACGCTTGACTTTGGAAGTTTTGTTTCTCCAAAAGCCATTCCTCAAATGGCTGACACTAAAGAAGTGTTGAAAAGAATCAACACAAATAATACCAAAACAACATTACTCGCAATTACAGCCAATACAAGAGGAGCTGAAGAGGCCTTGGTTTTTGATCAAATAAATTATTTGGGATTCCCTTTTTCTGTTTCCGAAACTTTTCAACAACGCAATGCTCATTCATCCATTGAACAGGCTTTTGATCAAGTGAAAAGTATTCAGGAATTATGTGTTAAAAATAACAAACAACTGGTAGTATATCTTTCCATGGCATTCGGAAATCCCTATGGAGATTTGTATGATGAAGACTTGGTATTTTCCTGGGCTGAAAAATTAGCTGCATTAGGGATTAATATTTTGTCAATTGCAGATACCGTCGGACTTGCAACGAGTCATCAGGTAGGAAGGGTTACAAAACATTTAATTGAATCATTGCCTAAAGTGGAAATCGGCGTTCATTTGCATTCTACAGTTCACCATTGGAAAGATAAAGTGGATGCCGCGTTGCATGCAGGTTGTATTAGATTTGATGGCGCCTTAAAAGGTATTGGTGGTTGCCCAATGGCAGGAAATGATTTGGTAGGGAACATGGATACAGAGTTGATGCTGTCTTATTTTCAGGAATTGGGCCGCATGAATAATATCAATGAAGAAGCCTTGGAAAATTCATTAATAATGGCAAGCGAGATATTTGCCTAATGTATTAATTATGGAATTCAGATTAGAATTTACACCAAAAGCAATCGAAGAAAAAATTAATCATAAACATAAATTGTTTCTGGCTGGTTCTTGCTTTACAGAGCAAATCGGAGCAAAGTTGAGTCATTATAAATTTCAAACCATTGATAACCCTCATGGTATTTTATTCAATCCTATTAGTATTGCAAATGCTATTTCTTCATACATTGAAAATAAAAAATACACCGAATCGGATTTGTTTTTACATCATGAATTATGGGGAAGCTGGGACCATCACACTAAATTTTCAAGTATACAAAAAGAAGATTGTTTACATAAAATCAATGCCTCACAAGAAACGGCGCATCAGTTTTTAAAAGAAACGGATTGGCTGTTGCTTACGCTTGGTTCTGCATTTGTTTATGAATTGCACGACAAAAAAGTAGTAGCGAATTGTCATAAAGTGCCAACGGATAAATTCAATAAAAGGTTGCTTTCGGCTGAGGAGATAAAATCCACACTTTCAAATTTGGTGGACCAGTTACTCCATTTTAATCCTCGAATAAAAATAATTTTTACGATTAGTCCGGTTAGACATTTAAGAGATGGGTTTATAGAAAACAACAGGAGTAAGGCGCATCTCATTAGCGCTGTTCATGAATTAATAGCTGAACAGTCTTCTGCTTTTTATTTCCCTGCATATGAATTGGTTATTGATGATTTGCGTGATTATCGTTTTTATGCGGAGGATATGGTGCATCCAAATTATAGTGCAACAAATTATGTGTGGGAGAAGTTTATGGCAACTTGTATTGATGATTCCTCTCAATTGTTGATGAAAGAAATAGGTACGATAAGAGCTGCCAAAAATCACAAGCCCTTTAATCCGCTTTCTGCTCAACACCAAAAGTTTCTGGAAGTCAATCTGGATAAGGCTCTTCATTTAAAAAACCGGTATCCTTATATTGATTTTTCTGAGGAGATTGATTTTTTTAAGGCTTTTTTATAGAAATAGCTTTATAATGAATCTAATTCCTGATAAAAAATGTAACTTTATTTCTATCAAAAATTAAACCTAGCTTTTATGAAATATTTTCAGTTATTCATTTTGATTGCATTTATTAGTTTGAATGTGTCTGCGCAAAGAGTTAATAAAATAACTATTGGAGAAAATGGCAGCTCCATCAATTATGGATTTTTGTTGAATGAAAATGTAATTGTAAATGTAGCGCAAGATGGTACGATTGCAGAGTGGGGTGTTGATAAATATGCAGGGAGGCCAACAGATTATGTACAAAGAAAATTGGAATCATTCGGAGGCAGAGTAGAATATTATACAGATAAAGATGATTCTGCTTTTCGCGGAAAATTGAAATTTATTGGAGCTACACAAATAAAATATTACGCATCATTTGATAATAAATCTTATGTTGGTAAGATTAAAAGTGTTGGTCCTGTTAACTTTGATTATTATACTAATTATGATGACCCTATGTTGGTTGGTAAAATAAAATTGTTAGGCTCTGCTAGCGTTGGCTATTATACGTCATTTGATAATGAAGCGTATAAAGGCAAATTGAAATCATTTGGTTCTGTTGCACTTAGTTATTATTCTTCCATGGAAGATAAGTCATATGCTGGTAAAATCAAGAGTATAAATGGATCTTCTTTTAGTTATTACGGATCACAAGAACATACTTATCAGAAGGGTTCTGTAAAATCGGGAAGCCAGATACAAGTGCTTAACGGTGTTACGTTTTACATCAAAAATTATTAATGAATTCTGTCACCTCTTACTTCTGCGCTATTCATTAATTCTTTTTCATAAATAAGCCATTCCGACCAGCGTTGTCTGACAATTATTTTGTCAATATAATGTTCAGCTAATGTGATGAAAAGGGTATAATGCCCGGCTTCGCTTTCCATGAATTTTCGGTAAAATTTACGCATATAGTCATCATCGAGTCCTTCACTTAATCTTTTGAATCTTTCACAGCTTCGGGCTTCAATAAGTGCCATAGTCAACATTTGATCAAGGAAACGTTCTTCGTGACTGCCGCCTTTTTTTTGAAAATCAATTAATTTATTTACATAAACATCTTTTCGTTGTCTTCCCAATTGTAAATCTCTTTTATTCAATTCTGCCAGTACCATTCTGAAATGTCCCCATTCTTCCGTCACTAGTGGACTTAGTTCTTGAACCAGTAATGATTTTTCAGGATTTTTTTGAATCAGAGAGATGCAAGTTGTTGCTGCTTTCTGCTCACAATAAGCATGGTCAGTAAGTATTTCTTCCAATTGTATTTCTGCAAGATTTACCCATCTTGGGTCGGTGGGTAGTTTTAGCCCTAGTATATTTCTGGTATGCTCGCTTAGATTATTTTCCATGGTCAAATTTAAAAAGATTTGGGGGATTGGTTGGAATTATATTCATTGCCATTTCTCTTGGTTCTTGGCTCTCTGCTGCCGTGGTACGAACCAGGTACGAACCACATTATTGGGGAATTGCTTATTAAACCCAATACCATGGCCTATTCAGATTATCGTTATTTGGGATTAACTAGGTACTTAATGTTGTGGTACGAACCAGGTACGAACCACAACATCCCAACATCTCAACATCCCAACATCTCAATAGCTCCATTTTTTGCTGAAATTATATGCCATTGTACGCACTACAGCGAACCACAGTAATTGAATTTTAAATCAAATAAAAATCCCCTTACTTTGCTTTTCAAATTTATTTTAAAATGAATAAGTCGATTTTATTAATACTTTTATTATCAATCTTTTTTTCTGCCTTAAATGCTCAGAAAATTTATGGCGTTGTTCGCGACGATAATGGGAATTTACTTCCTTATGCCTCAATCGTTATTAAAGGGACTTCTTCAGGCGTTACTGCCAATAATAAAGCTGACTATTCCTTTTCCTTACCACCGGGTAAATACATATTGGTTTGTCAGCATGTTGGTTATGAATCCATTGAAATGAGTGTTGATTTGTCTGCTGACATGGAATTGAATTTTACGCTCCATAAACAACAATTGTTGTTGAAAGAACTTATCATAAAAAGTGGCGAAGAAAATCCAGCATATGAAATCATCAGAAAAGCGATTAAAAAAAGAACTTTTTACAATAATCAGGTGAATTCTTTTGATTGTGATTTGTATAGTAAAGATTTAATCAAATTGAGAAATTTGCCTAATAAAATTATGGGTAAAAAAATGCCGGAAGAAGACAGAAAAACAATGGGTTTGGATTCATCTGGGAAGGGGATTATTTATTTGTCTGAAGCTATTTCAAAAGTGTATGTACAGCAACCTGATAAATTCAAACTGGATGTTAAAAGCAGTAGAGTGAGTGGTAGCAATAGTTTCGGGTTTACTTTTCCTTCATTTATTAATTTGTATGAAAATAATGTAAGTATTTTCAATGGTAGCTTTGGTAACAGAGGATATGTTTCACCAATTGCGGATGGGGCTTTACGGTTTTATAAATACAAGATTTTAGGCACGTTTATGGAAAATGGAAAAATAGTCAATGCCATAAAAGTCATCCCACGTAGAAATTACGAGCCACTTTTTTCAGGCATCATCAATATTACAGATGAAGATTGGCGGATTCAAAGTTTTGATCTAACCTTAACCAAACAGTCGCAACTTGAATTTTTGGATACGTTGAAAATAACACAGTTGCACGTTCCCGTTAGTGATGATATCTGGAGAGTGAAAGATCAACTGCTTTATTTTAATTTCAACATGTTTAAAATAGATGTG
>CALQJK010000156.1:0-4968 GCA_943330875.1 Chitinophaga pinensis | reverse complement strand
CAAATCAAAATGCTTATTTTGATAATTTTAAAGTGACGGTAAATAAACCTGAAATAGTTATTACGTCTCCTTCTTCGGCAATTCTTAATGATTTTATCTATGCTGGTACAGGTCCTTCTTCATTACAGTTTTTTACACTTTAAGTTTCTAATCTTTTAGGGAATGTTGTAGTTACTCCACCAACAAATTTTTTAATTTGTGCAACTTTTAATGGAACCTATGTTTCTACACCAATTACGATTACACAAAGTGGTGGTAGTATTAACACTGCAACTATCTATGTAAAACTAAAAGCTTCACTGGCATTAGGTAACTATAGCGAAACAATATCCCTTACTTCAAATAATGCTGCATCAAAAATTATTACATGTAATGGGTTTGTTATTACTGGTTCAGGTTCACCTGCCATCAATTTTGATCCGGTTACGCCAGTTTCTATCATCTTTCCTGCAACAGAATTTCTAACCAATTCAGATTTTCAGTCGTTTCGTATATCTGGTACTAATTTAGGTGCAGGTACTGTAGTTACCTTCAACACAACAAATAATTTCTTTGTTGCTACATATAAACAAGATATTTTTGGTGTGTATCTAGCTATAGGTACTTCTGCAACTTTAACAGCTGATGCCAATGGAATAATTTCAGGACAAAATGTTTATGTGAGGTATTATCCAAATGAACAGTATTCTGCAAATCCAGTTTCAGCAATTGATTCTTTGGGATATCAGAGTGGAACGCTAACATATACCTATGGAGCAAACGGCCCTTTTACCGCGGCTAACTTGAAAGGAAAGATTGCAACTTATTATTTTAGAATTACAGGGAGTACAACTTCAAAACTAACATTACCTGGGAATTGGTCTGCTTCAAAAGATGACATCATAAACAATATTGTAAGTAATGCTTTTACAAATGGTACTACAACATCTCCAATCAATCCATTTGGCATCCCTGGTGTAAAGTTTAAAATTATTACAAATGGGTATTCTGCTAATAATACTAATATAAGCAATACAACGAATGTTTCTTCACCCGCCGATAAAACAATTTTCAAAATATCTGGAGCAGGTTCTAAATTAGTAATAGGAGATCAGAGTTTTCCCGGCATAGGCTTTACCTTTCCCTCAGGTCCTGCTCGTTTTATTAATGCAACTATAGATATCGATTCAGCTTCAAGCGGCAGCAATAAAATTTATTATCAGGATATTGCTACACCAGCATTTACATTTGGAACTTTAAATGCTACATCGGAGTTTCATTATCAGGCAAGAAATAGCACCAGTACAACCGCAACTTTCGGAAAATTATTTATTGATGTAGATACATTAACCATTAACTCATCTCCTTCGGTACAAACATCTTTGACCGTTTCATCTGGAGCAGCCTTGTCGACAACACTATCAGGTGCGTTCTGTAAAATAAATATGTTAAGTGGTTCTTCCGATACTATAAATGGGATTATCAATATTCAAAATACTGCTGGTTTATCTTGTGGAAAATGTTCCCCTAATAGCACTGGTACTGTTTTTAACTTTGCAGATCCTACTCCTAATATCACTTTTGGTGCCAATTCTATTGTTCGGTATGCAAAAGCAACCAATCAAACTATTCAACCTTTCCCATATCAAAATATAGAAGTAACAGGAGCTGGAACTAAAACAATAGACGTGACAGGCGGTAGCAGTGCCATAGCATCTGTTGCCAATAAATTAACTGTTGGTACAGGCACAACGCTATCCATTCCCTCAGACAATTTAACCCTTAAATCAGATTCGTTAAAAACGGCAATGTTGATGCCCTGTACGGGAACGATTACAGGAAAGGTAACTGTAGAAAGATTTTTGCGCACGAAAAAAGCATGGCGATTACTTTCTTCTCCTACTAAACATGACGCACAAACGATAAGACAAGCATGGATGGAAGGAGGGTCAGCAAATAATAATCCTAATCCCGGCTATGGTATTCAGATTACGTCTAATCGCTCTTCTTGGCAAACCGATGGCTTCGATGCAGTAAGTAGTGGCCCTTCTATTAAGTATTTGGATTCATCCACAAATAATTGGGTTGGTCAATCTTCTACTAATTTGAATTTTGAAAACGGTAAAGCATACATGACTTTTGTAAGAGGTAACAGAACTGTCACTGCATTCGGTCAAACGCCAACTTCAACTATTATAAAAGAAAAAGGAACATTGAATATTGGAAATATCACCTTCTCTTCATTGGGACCTGCGGTAGGAAATAAATTTGTAGCGCTTGGTAATCCTTATGCTGCAGCCGTTAATATTGGTGACGTTATAAAAAACAATAGCACTAACCTTGATCAATATTATTATTTGTGGGATCCAATGCTAAGTGGAACGAATGGAGTCGGAGGTTATCAAACAGTCACGATTCAAAACAGTGGGTCCCTCTCTCTAAATCCAGGATCAGGGAGTTATAGCTCAGGTGTTGCTAATCTTGAATCAGGACAAGGGTTTATTGTGCATACAAAAATTGGCGCTTCAGGTTCTATAAATTTTAGCGAAACCAACAAATTAGATTCCAGCAGATTGGCATCCAGGGTGATTAAACCTTATCCTACTATCAGAAATAATTTATACAAAATTCAAAATGGGGAAACCGCATTGATGGATGGCGTGTTGAATGTTTATGACAGTAGTAGTTCCAACCAAATAGACGAAAGGGATGCCCTCAAATTGTACAATCCAAGTGAAAATGTTGCGATAAAAACAAATGGAAAATTTATTGCCATTGAAAATCGTGAATCCTTATTAAATACGGATACTATTTTTTATAATTTATCAAATCTTCAAATAGCTAATTATCGTTTTCAATTTACACCCGAGTACATTAGTGATTTAGGTTTGGAAGCATATTTAGAAGATACTTACCTTAATGCACAAACGCCGGTTAGTTTGGTTGATTTAACGCCGATAGTTTTTACTGTTACCAATGATCCAGGCTCTTTTACAACCGACAGATTCAGATTGATTTTTAAATTGTCCAGAACAGTGCCCGTAACGTTTATCGATATACGAGCAGAAAGACAGCAAAAAAATATTTTGGTTTCCTGGAATGTAGCTAATGAAATTAATATTCATCATTATGAAATAGAGAGGGCAGCAGATGGGAATCATTTTGTGCTATTAGGATCAACAAATGCTGTAAATGCACCCTTGTATAATTGGGTGGATGAACATCCGTTTGCAGGAAATAATTATTATCGCCTCAAAAGTGTTGGCAACAATGGAGAACATCAATACAGCAAAATTGTGAAAGTAAATAGCACCGTTGTAACTCCAGGTTTACATATTTCTCCTAATCCTATTGCAGCGGATCGAATTATACGTTTTTCCGCAACAGGTCTTTCAACGGGGACTTATTCCATGGAGATTTATAATGATTTGGGACAAAAAGTAGCTTCATCAAAAAATAATTTTGATGGAACCAATAATACGGTTGAATGGAAACTGGAATCACCACCGCCTTCAGGAAATTACACCTTACAATTATCCAACTCCGAGATGAGGATTAATGCTAGTTTATTGCTTCTTTAATAAATTGGGGGAAGGGGTTAAACTTTTCATTCCAACTTTTATGCTGTATGATTTTATCTATTGAATGATGTAAAAAAGATTCTAAGGGCATATATTTTAATTTGTTAATATGATTTTAATCAGGAACAATTATTTTACAACTAATTTGGTTTCAATTAACTTGATGATTCGATTTATGAATTTCTAATTAAAATTGTTTAAAAGCATACTTAATTGTTTTTTAAGTTCAACAAAAAGTTTCAGCTTTCTAATAATTTGTACCTTAATTAAATAACCAAAAAATGAAAAAAAACTACATTTTATTGCTACTTGTGGCATTTTCACTAACATCGTATTTTATTATTAGTTGCAGGCATGAACCACCTGCGGTATTAGTTAATTATGTTTTTACTTATGGCACATGGTCAGCTTGTACAAATGGAGCTGAAACAAGAACTTATACTTCAACTCCAAATGGTGGCACACCACCAGCAGATAGTGTTTCAAGAACTTGTACAGCACCTCCAACTACCTGTTCATTTACATATAGTGTATGGAGTAATTGTGTATCAAATCTTCAAATAAGAACGGTTACATCTACAAGTCCTGTTGGTTGCACAGGCATACCACCAACAGATAGTCTTTCAAGAGCATGTTCTACCAGTTGCCCTACAATAAATGTATCTGGTACACCTGCCAGTCCAAAAACAAATTGTTCTAATGATGGCACCATAGTTGCATCTGCATCCGGAGGTGCCGCTCCTTACACTTACAGTAAAAATGGAACGACCTTCCAATCATCTGCTACATTTACTGCTTTAGTAATAGGAACATATACAATAACTGTGAAAGATGCTAATTTATGCCAAGGTACTTCTACTATTAGCGTACCAGCTCCTACTACGGTTCATTTTGCAACTGATATAAAACCTACAATTAACAGCTATTGTGGACGTGCTAATGTTGGTTGTCATAGTCATTCTAATAGTTGGACTACATATTCTGATATTGTTGGAACTAGTACTGGAACTGGTACCGCTTGGTCAAGCAATCTTTTAACATTCCTAAAAAGAATTCAAGGAACTTCGAACGCATCACCTGCTACTAGTTGTCCAATAAGAACAACTTCAGGCAATCATGATATGCCACCTTCAACAACTACTACTTGGAATACATTTATTCAAGGAGTTTTCACCAACTGGGTTAATCAAGGGAACCCAAATAACTAAAAAAATATCATTGCTTTTATACAAATGCTTCAATACTTTTGTAGCCATTGTATTTTTTAGAATTTATAAAGAAAAAAAACGAAATTTATTTTTAATAAGTGAATCAAAAAAAATGACCAGAAAAAAGATTATTCTATCAGTTTTATTTTTAGCAATTTTTTCTGTAGCTATAACTAGTTGTTATAAGGATAGAGAAGAGT
>CALQJK010000155.1:0-4979 GCA_943330875.1 Chitinophaga pinensis | reverse complement strand
GCTACAGGAATTGATAAAAGAAAATACATCTTGTTTGACCACTGCAATATGATCAAAACTCAAAGCCTTTGCGGTATTCTTTATAAACTCATTCATCTTCGGATCTTTCTCTACTATGGTAAGATGCTCCGCTCCCCTGCTTGCCAATTCGTAACTGATGCATCCGGTTCCTCCAAATAAATCAAGCGATTCAACAGCTGTAATGTCAATATTATTTTGAATGATATTAAACAATCCTTCCTTCGCAATATCAGTCGTAGGCCTTGTATAGGGCATTTTCGTAGGAGGCGAAATCCTTCTCCCACCATGTATTCCACTTATAATTCGCATGTGGCTAATTCAATTAAGTGGCTGAAGAAATGGGATGGTAATTCATTAAATTCCTCTGAAGCATATTTAAGCTCTTTAGTATCCATAAAACTGATATCCAAAAAACAATTGTACAAGGCTTCAAATAAATTGGATTCTTTCACAATCATTCCGGAAAGTCTACATGAGATTATCGAAGGATTGAGCTGGTGTTGCTGACAAATATTCAGCAGATGATACACCACATCATTGGGCACTTGATATTTAAACTGCTGAACCAGTTGCAATTTTCCTTCGTGATAAACAATCACTTTTATAGACTCATGAAAAACAATACAATAAAGAGAACTGTCTGCTATCTGATGATTAATTTGTAAAGAAGTTGAATGCAAAGAAGTTGATGTAGAAAATGTAGTTGCCAATAAATGATTTATTGATGTTGGAACACGATAAATATTATGAATATTCTTTAATGCCACAACATCATTATTGATTTCTCCCTCCTCATTTTTCCCATAAACCAGGGATAACATTTGCTCATTTAAAGAAGCTTGAAAATGCTTTTCAGGAACTAATAATGATGCCGAGTAATTGTAACGAATTTTAACGGAATTAAAATCTACTCCCTTAATTTGACTGGAATTCAAAATACTTTCGATTCTTTCTTTTTGGTTATCATTTTCCTCGAAAACATAAACAGCAAAACCATCAATTGTTGCTAATTGATTTGATGTCCATAATAAAGTAAATCCAAAATCACCGATCTCGATGAGTAAATCAACAGGAGATTTTGAGGAAGATTTAAATGGTATATTAATAGCAGATTTCAATTATATAATTTGAGGTAGCAAAATAACAATATTTTTGCTGACTTTATGGAAAGAAATGAAACAATAAATGACTTAAGGGTACATGTTGACAATAAACAAATCTTGTCGATTGCGCTACCTATATCCTTAGCGATATTAATTCCGCAATTAAATATGCTTGTAAATAGTATATTCCTGGGGCATCTGAGCCATGAAGCCCTTGGAAATGCTGGTATTACAGGGGTTTTCTACCTCATTTTTGCTGTCGCTGGCCATGGGTTAAACAGTTCTATGCAATCCGTATTTTCTGGCTATGCAGGAAGTGGGAAGCCAGAAATCTTCAAAACAGTATTGACACAAGGCATCAGAATAAGCATTCAGCTTTCAGTCATTTTTATACTTTTCACCTGGTTTATCGCCCCTTTTATTCTTAAAGAAGTGGCTAATCCACTATCCTATCCTGCTGAAATGAGTTTTTTAAAAATCAGAATAATGGGCCTTCCCTTTCTGTTTTTATTTCAAATGGGGAACGCCTTTTTGATTGCATCATTGAATAGCCGCTATTTATTAATTGGATTTGCCTGCGAGGCGTTGTGCAATGTTTTTTTCGACTATGTACTCATTTTTGGAAAATGTGGCATGCCCGCCATGGGTTTCAATGGAGCGGCTGTAGCATCTGTATTGGCAGAATGTATTGGCATGTTGGTTGTTTTCGCAGTCATCTTTTATTCAGGATTAAAAAAGAAATTCAACTTGCTTTCTTCTTTTGCTAAAGATGTTATGATCAGTAAACAAATTCTAAAAGTCGCCTTACCACTTATTTTACAATTTATTCTTAGTTTGGCTACATGGCTCGTATTTTTCATTTTGATAGAAACAAAAGGTCCGATGGCAAAAGCGATTAGCAATACCATGAGAAATGTATTTGGATTGACCGGGGTTTTTATCTGGGCATTTGCAGGAACAAGCAATACCATGGTTTCGAATTTAATAGGACAAAAAAGAGAAGACATGGTTATTCCTATAATTAAAAAAATAAGCTACTGGAGTCTTGGATTGTGCGTCATGATCATTTTAATTTTAAACCTTTTTCCCATACATTTTTTCAGATTATTTGGTCAAAATGAAACATTTCTGGAAGAAGGTATTCCTGTAATCCGGATCGTTTCATTAGGGATGATCCTGATGAGTGTTGCTAATATTTGGCTTAATGGATTAACGGGCACGGGTAAAACTAAAATAAACTTATTAATAGAAATTATGGCTATTCTTCTCTATCTAATTTACACCTGGTATTTTATGAAATATCATTATGTTTCATTGGCAATGGCCTGGAGCAATGAATTTATCTATTGGACTACGATCTTCGTTCTCGCCTTTTTTTATTTGAAATCAGAGAAATGGAGGAAGGGGTGATTGGTTGGTTGAAGGGTTGGTTGAATGGTGTTGAATGATTGGTTGGTTGAAAATTGTTGAATGTTGTTGAATGATTGATTAGATGATTGGTTGAAAGCTAGTTGAAAATTGTTGAGTAGAGTTAAATGATTAAAGAAGCGCAGCGACGTAACTTTTAAAACAGCTGAAGCATTATTTGCAAAAATTATTTCGCTATCCAATTATTATTTTTAAAATCAACATCAGGCAACACTTTATTGGAATCAATTTCAACAGAAACCAGCGGCTCTTTTACAGGAATACGGACATCAAATTCTATTCTGTTATTCCATATTTCTACAGGCAATATCATAGTCCCTTTTTTCCCGGCTTGTGTTTCATAATTTAAAAAAACAGGCATAGCCATTTGTTCTAAATTTATCAAAGTAACCAGCGGCCCTAATGGATCATTATTATCAACAGAAAGAATGGCCTGATCTAACTTGTAATTATTAAGGAACCAGGACTTCCAAAACCATCCCAAATCTTCTCCGGAAGCGTTATCCATAGTTTTGAAAAAATCCCATGGCGTTGGGTGCTTAAATGCCCAACGATTGATGTAAGTTTTAAATGCATAATCAAATCTGTTTTCTCCCAGTACAACATTTCTTAACATCGTTAGCGCAAAGGCAGGCTTGTAATACAAAGCTGTGCCAATATTTTCTTCCCTTAAGGCATCAGGTGCATTGAAAACACTTTCAGCATAAGGGTTAAAAAATCTACTCGCTACTGCTTCTCCATTTTGAGGATTGGATTTATATTCCCCATTATTAAAATCATCATCAGCTAATGAATTGATAAAAGTATTGAACCCTTCATCCATCCAGCCATACAATCTTTCATTACTTCCTACAATCATAGGAAACCAAGTATGACCAAATTCATGATCCGTTACGCCGAACAATCCTTCTGTCATGGCTGATGACCCACAAAAAACAATTCCTGGATATTCCATACCGCCAACATTACTGGCAACATTAACAGCTACCGGATAAGGATACTCGTACCATCTTTTGCTATAATTTTCAATACTTCCTTTTGTATATTCTGTAGCTCTACCCCATGCTTCGCTCCCTTTACTTTCTGAAGGATACACGCTCATTGCCAAAGCTTTCTTTCCGGAAGGAAGATTCATTCTTGCAGCATCCCAGATAAATGCAGCAGAACTTGCCCAGGAAACATCTCTGGCATTGGACATTTTAAAATGCCAGGTCAATTCTTTAGCTAGCATTGGTCTTGAGGAAGGATCTGTAACTTCTCTTTCCGATCTAATCGTAACAGTTTTATCGCTCTTCGCTGCTTCAGCTAATCTTTTGATTTGCTCTGGAGTTAATACTTGTGCAGGATTTTGCAATTCGCCACTTGCCACTACAATGTGATTCGCCGGAGCAGTAATACTAAAATCAAAATCGCCATACTCCAGATAGAATTCACTTGCCCCCAAATATGGATCTGTATTCCAACCTCTCAAATCATCAAATACACACATTCTTGGATACCATTGCGCGATTGCGAAAATAGCTCCATTCTTTGATGGCAAAATACCAAAACGATCTGCACCATAACTGGGAACGGTATACGAATAGTCAATTTTCAAAGAAAAAGAAGCGCCATCAGGCAATATTGGTTTCGACAACCTCACCTGCATTCTTGAATCGTCAATGATATAATCAGCATCACTGTTATCCGCCAATAATTTCACCGATTTAATATGAAAGCCTCCTTCAAAATCGGAATTCGAATCGCCATACCTGCTCCTTCCTGCTGCAGGCATTCTCAATTGTCCTCTGCTGGTTTTATTAAACAAATTTTGATCCAATTGAAGCCAGAGGAAATTCAACGCATGAGGACTATTGTTTTTATAATTTATTATAACAGCTCCACTGATCTCTTTTTGCTTTTCGTCAAGTCTTACATTGATAACATAATTAGCTTTGTTCTGCCAATAACCGCTATTAGGCTCACCAGTTGCAGACCTTCCTATACAATCGCCAGATGGAAAAGGCAAGGGTTGAAATAAATCATGCGGATCATAATTAGAAATGGGTGCAACATTATCACTTTGAGCAAAAGCCATAAAATGTATTACTGAAAATATTGAGACGAAAAATATTTTATTCATAAATAAACTTATTGAAAGTGATTTTTTCATTCAAATTAATTCCATTTTTTTAACAACACTAATGCCTCATTTTTTATACGTTTGTCATCTTCGTTATAATTGGGAATGGTAGCAATTTTTTTCAAATTAAATTTAGCCTTTTCGATGTTATCATTCTTTTTATAGGCCTTTGCCAATTCAAGATAATTGAGACTAAAATAAGGATTGATTGACTTGGCAGTTTCATATGCTTTAATTGATTCTTCAAAAGAAGATTCCGGGAATCCTCCATAAAAAACCCTTACCGCTACCTGTTCCACAAAATT
>CALQJK010000154.1:0-4979 GCA_943330875.1 Chitinophaga pinensis | reverse complement strand
TGCAAGAGGGATTTTGGCATTAACGGTCGCCCTGCCAAAAAACATTTTGCAACTTGTGACGTTGACGCGTCATGAACAACGACAACTAATTGATAATCAGTAAAATAGTATATGCGGTGTGAGTACCTAACTCTCCGCGGAGTATACCAAAAAAGCTCAGTAAACGTACTGAGCTTTTTTTATGGGTCTATACTATCTATTTCATTTAATGTAAATAAATCCAACTTTTATAATCCCATAATCAAGAAATCTTGGTATCATCAATGAAATCTAAATCATTGATTTAAAGATTTATTTTAAAAAATGAAAATAATAATACTAATTAGAATATGCGACTCCAAAATCAATAATTATTAACACGTGAAAGAACTTTCCTCTATTAATAAATACTTCTGGAAATACAGATGGCGATTTTTCCTGGGCATCTGCTTTGTAATACTCAGTAACTATTTCAGAATCCTTGTACCTAAATTAACTGGATTTGTTGTAAATACAGTCATAAGTTCTTTACATAAATTCGATATAAACACACCTCAGACTAACATCAAATCGAATAACACTGATTCATTATTAGACTATTTTTCAACTGCATTAAACCAGCAGCCCTTCAATAAGAAAATTTTATTTTCAGGAGCGATACTTATACTCCTTGCCGTTATAAGTGGTTTTTTTATGTATTTGATGCGACAATCCATTATTGTAATGAGCAGACACATAGAATATGACCAGAAGAATGACATTTACAATCACTATCAACAATTAGATATTGCATTTTACAAATCAAATTCAACAGGTGATTTGATGAATAGAATTTCGGAAGATGTAAGCAGAGTCAGAATGTATACGGGTCCTGCGCTGATGTATTTTATAAACCTTGCTGCTGTAATTGGATTTAGCACTTATTTTATGTTTACTTCTGATGTGAAATTATCTTTGGTTGCTTTAAGTCCATTGCCATTTTTAGCTATTGCTATTTACTATGTGAATGCTATTATCAATAAAAAGAGTGAGCGTGTTCAATTTATGTTAAGCCAATTAACTAGTAACGCACAAGAATCTTATTCAGGAATTCGAGTAATCAAATCTTTCATTCAGGAGAATCCGATGATTCAATTTTTCAAAAAAAACAGTGAAGATTACCGAAAGAATTCCTTGAGTCTGGCAAAAACAGAAGCAATTTATTTCCCAAGCATGTCACTTATCATTGGCATCAGCACCTTAATTACGATTATGATTGGCGCACTTGATGTTGCCAATGGCGCTCCTGGTGCAACTATTGGGAAAATTGCAGAATTTGTATTGTATATCCAAATGTTGACTTTCCCGGTAAGCGCAATAGGCTGGACAGCAAGTATGATGCAAAGAGCAGCCGCATCACAAAAAAGAATAAACAAATTTTTAATAATTGATGCTAAAATAAAAAATCAGGAAATTACCAAGTCTTTTGAATTATTAAAGAATATTCAATTTATAGATGCAAATTTCATTTATGACAACACGGGGATCAATGCAATTGCTTCAATAAATTTTTCCATTTCGAAAGGTGAGAAAGTCGCCATTATAGGAAAAACAGGATCGGGAAAAACTACATTAGCACAACTTCTGTTGAGAATGTATGATGTAAATAACGGAGAAATTCTAATCGATGAAATCTCCATTCGAAAAATAAAACTCGAGAGTTTAAGAGATAAAATCAGTTATGTACCACAAGAAGTTTTTTTGTTTAGTGATTCTATAAAAAACAATATCCGATTTGGAAATGAGCATGCTACAGATGAGCAAGTTTATGATGCAGCAAGAAATGCAGGCATTTATGATGAAATAATTTCGTTTCAGCATGGATTTGATACTATCGTGGGTGAGCGTGGTATTACACTAAGTGGTGGACAAAAACAACGCATCTCTATTGCCAGAGCATTGATAAAAAATCCGGAGATCTTAATTTTCGACGATTGTTTAAGTGCTGTTGACAGTAAAACGGAAAATTACATCATTCAACATTTAAACCAGTTTCTTCAGTCAAAAACCGCCATAATTATTACCCATCGAATTTTCACCTCCTTTAAATTTGATAAAATTATTATTATAGATCAGGGAAGAATCGTTGAAATGGGTTCTCATGACACTTTAGTAGAAAAGCAAGGCATTTACGCCAAAATGTTTGATAATCAACAAAATACAGACCTTACTCGCATTTAAAATAATTTAAATTCGAGTAAAAATGCTTAAATATTTTGTCATGTCAAAAACAAATTTATCTTTGTCATTCATTTTTTGAATTAGCTATTTTTAAAATAAAAAAATAATAACAGTGGAGTACGAAAACAACGACAGAAAAATGGAGAGTGTATTTAGCACTCGTGTAAAAGCCGGAAAACGCAGAACTTACTTTTTTGATGTAAGAGAAACAAGAGGCAATGACTTTTATGTAACCATAACTGAAAGCCGTAAACGATTTGATTCTGATGGTTATGATCGTCATAAAATCTTTTTATATAAAGAAGATTTCAATAAATTCTTGAAAGGTCTTACAGAAACGATAGACCATGTTAAGACAGAATTGATGCCAGACTTTGACTTTGACGCTTTCAATCACGACACCCCTTACGAGGGAGATGAAAGTCAATCTACTGCATCAATCAACCTAACCGAATCTTTAACAGAAGTTTCAAAGGAAACATCTTCAGAAACTTTATCAGCATTATCAGAAGCCCCTGAAATCAATCCTTCAGAAGACAACGGCCATAATGAAGAAGTAGATAAATGGTAAACTTTTATTGCAAAATATTTTAACCGTCTCCTAAAATTGAGGCGGTTTTTTTTTGAGTCAAATGGGGTTTTGTTAATTCAATGAAATTTTATTAAACAATTTGTGAAATTACTACACAACTCATTGATTTAAAATTGGTAATGTTACTTATTTTCACGAAATTTGGTAGGTTTTTATAAATAGTTTTCAATATCAATATAGTATGAAACGATTCCTTTGTGTTTATCCCATTTTACTAGTAATTATTGCAGGCAGTTCGTCTTGTTATCTCAACAAAAATTTCACTTACTTTAAATCGCTTAACAGAGATACTACCATAAATGCTTACATCTTAAAAGACACAGAATCAAAAATCAAAAAAAAAGACATTATCGGGATTAATGTAAGCAGTTTAAATGCAGAAATAGATGCTAATTTCAATAGTTCTGGGAAGGTTGCATTATCTACGGTGAATTCGCAAATTTCTAATCCAGGCTATCTCGTTGATGAAAAAGGAGAAATCAATATTCATCATCTTGGATATATTAGAGTAGAAGGATTAACCTTAAAAGAGCTCAAATTAAAACTAGAAAAAGATTTACAGCCCTACATGAAAGAACCGATTGTAAGTGTTCAATACTTGAATAAGAAAGTTACTGTTATGGGCGAGTTTAATAATCCTCATGTGCTGAATATGACTGAAGACCAAATGCTATTATTTGATGTTATTGTAAACAGTGGAGAATTAAAAGAGAATGCAAATGTAAAAGACATTCTGATTATCCGCGATAGTGGTGCCAATAAAATTATTAAGCATGTTAATTTGGAAGACCATTCTATCTTTTCATCTGAATGGTATTATGTTAAGCCTAACGATGTCGTATATGTGAAGAAGGATACAAAATTAATTGATAAGCAAGAGAGAAGACAACAAGTTCAAACTACTGTATCCATGTTAGCTTCAATACTTTCTATTGGAGTGATTATAGTTAACCTTTTGATTAAATAAATACAAGGAATTACATTAATGAAGAACAAAATATAAAGGAGAAAGAAAAGCCAAAAGACACCGTAATTGCTCAAATCATACATCGTTATTTGCCGTTTTGGCCAATTTTTATAGTATTGGTTACTATATCTCTAACAATTTCATTACTGTATCTCAGATCTCAAACAAAGATATATATAGCAACTGCAAAAGTATTATTGAAAGATCCACAAAAGGGTAGTGATACTAAGGTATTAGATGCATTAAATATTTTCAGTGAAAAGAAAATTGTAGAAAATGAAATAATCGTACTCAAGTCATCTTCTTTAATTCAAGAAGTTGTCAAAGACTTAAATTTGTACGCCACTGTATACAACGAAGGGAAAGTTCAAAGGGAAGAATTGTACCGTACAAATTCTCCAATCTCATTTATTGCTGTAAATAAAAACAATATTAACGCCTCAGGTAAATTTTATTTTAAAATAAATTGGGGAAATGAATCCGTTTCTATTGCAAATCAAACTGTTCGTTTTGGTAATATTGTAAATATTGGGAATTGTTCTTATAGAATTATAATAAATAATGATTACAACAAAACTGTAACAGGGAAAAATTTTTATGCTGTTTTTAATTCTGTTTCAGCAGCAGCTGCATCTATCTCGCGTTCAATTAAAGCTGCTCCTTTATCATATGCTTCAACTGTAATTGATTTGAAATTAGAAACACCAGTACCCGAAAAAGGTATTGATATTTTAAACAAGCTATTTGTCATATACAATAAATTCGGAATTGACGACAAGAATCAAATGGCTACCAAAACATTAAGATTCATAGAAGACAGGTTAAATTCAGTGATTGGTCAGCTTGATAGTGTTGAACATAATATTGAAACATATAAATCAAAAAATGATGTAGTAGATCTTGGAAGCCAGGCTATGTTTTACTTCAATAATATCAAAGATCTTGATAAAATAAATAGTACGATTGAGCTACAACTTCAACTCATTGATGATGTGTTGAAATACGTTAATTCAAAAGGGAAAAAGAACGGAACTGTTCCCTCTTTAATTTTAATTAATGACGAAACGTTACGTTCATTACTCAGTCAATTATACACTGCAGAATTTGATTTGGACAAAACAAAATCAAACGCAGGAGATAAAAGCGAGATAGTTATTTTAGCCGAAGAAAAAATCAATCGAATTAAGGATGATCTAAGAGAAAATATTCGTAATATCCGTT
>CALQJK010000153.1:0-5027 GCA_943330875.1 Chitinophaga pinensis | reverse complement strand
TGTAAAGGAATTAGAATACGAATATAAGACGATTAAAAGTGAAGTGATTTATAGGAGTAAGCCCAGTGAAATTGTAAAAGCAGTAGCGCCCTTGGGGCTGAAGGAATTAAAAGAACCTCCAACGATCATAGAGGTTGGTGATTCATCAGAACAAAAATAAAAAGGGTTAAAAATTATTATAAAAAGTAAAAAAACGTTTTTTTTTGGAAATCAAAAAAGACATATTGTGGAGAGTTTATTTATGCTTCTTAGGCATAATACTTTTAGCACTATTAGTATTAGGCAAAGCATTTTATATTCAAAGAGTTGAAGGAAGTTACTGGAAAAGCATGGGCGATAGTCTTCATTTGAAATATATGCCCATTAACGCGGAGAGGGGTACGATTTATAGTGAAGATGGAAGTATTCTCAGTACATCTGTTCCGATTTATGATGTCTATGTTGATTTTGGCGCTGGTGGTTTAAGAGAAAAAGGCGGGTACCGATTTAAAGACAATGTAGATTCTTTGAGTTTGTGTTTAGCCAATTTCTTCCAGGACAAGACGCAAGCAGATTATAAAAATCAATTAGAACTGGCGTATAAAAATACAGAGCGTTATTATCTGTTGAAAAGAAAAATATCTTTTGAAGAGTTAAAAGAATTACGCAGTTTTCCTTTGGTAAGATTAGGCAGAAACAAAAGCGGCTTTATTTATGATATTCGTGATAAAAGAATTAACCCCTATGTATTATTAGCCAATAGAACTATTGGACTTTCCAGGAAGGATTCATCAAAAAACGTTGGTCTTGAAAAAACTTATGATTATTTATTAAGAGGAACTTCAGGCCAACGATTGATGAGATATACAGCTGGATCGTACATGCCTGTTGAAGGAGCAGAGGTAGATCCCGTTAATGGCAAAGATATCATCACCACCTTAGATACTTATATACAGGATGTTGCAGAAAATGAGTTAATGGATATGATGGTGAATAATAAATCTCAACATGGAACTGTTATTGTAATGGAAACTGCAACGGGTAAAATAAAGGCAATAGCTAATCTAGGAATACAACCGGACAGCAGTTTCACAGAAGATTTGAATTATGGAATTGGGAAATCAACAGAGCCTGGATCTATTTTCAAATTGGCTACTTTATTGAGTTTATTGGAAGATAAATATGTTACGATTAATACACCTGTTGATTGTGAAGGAGGAAGAAAATATTTTTACGGGTTGAAAATCCAGGATTCGCATTTAGGAACAGGTACTATAACTGTTAAAGATGCATTTACAAGAAGTAGTAATGTTGCTTTTGCAAAATTAGCATTTGAATATTATCAAAATGATCCTATGAAATGGTGGAAGCATTTGGATCATTTCAGGTTAAATAAAATGACCGGAATTGATATTGTTGCTTCCGCTGGCCGTCCTACAATCAAAAATCCAAACAGTAAAAGCTGGGGTGCAACAACCATTCCGTTTATGGCTCATGGTTATGAAGAATTGGTTACTCCTTTGCATATGTTGATGTTGTATAACGCCGTTGCGAATAATGGTAAAATGATGAAGCCTTATTTGGTTTCTTCTGTAAAAGAATATGGGATTGAAGTTAAAAAAATAAATCCGGAAGTATTGGTTGACCAGATATGCTCCGCTGAAACAATTGCTCAGGCTAAAGAATGTCTAAGAGCAGTTGTGGATAGTGCACATGGAACTGGCCACAGGATTTTATTTGATAGTGCATATTCCATATCCGGAAAGACCGGAACTGCAGTTACTGCACTTGATAATAATGGCTACAATAAAGGGAATAAAATTTATCAGTCTTCTTTTATTGGATATTTTCCTTCTGATAAGCCGATTTACTCTATGGCTGTTGTAATCCAGAACAATAAGGATTCGAAAAGATATTATGGTGCTGATGTGGCAGGAACCGTTTTCAAAAAAGTAAGTGATCATATCTATAGAAGATTTTTGACTAAAAGACAAACAAAGCCACTTCTTGTTGACTCTACTCTTTACAGTTATTTCGGAATGAAAACAGATTTGCAAACCATTTTTAAAGGCATCAATATTCCTTATCAGGATTCCTTGCAATCTGGTGCCTGGAGAAATGTAAATCTGCAAAGCAATGCAGCCAAATTTAATAATCCATCAGATTCCTTAACCATGGCATTCGTTACGCCCAATGTAAAAGGAATGGGATTGAAAGATGCCTTGTATTTATTAGAAAATAAAGGACTAACAGCAGTTGTTTCCGGAAGAGGAAAAGTGATTACACAAAGTATAACAGCAGGTACAAATTTTACAAAAGGACAAAAAATAATTTTAATGCTCAATTGAGCACCAATCAATGCTAAAGGATATATTATATAAGGTAAACATCCAGTCTGTAAAAGGAGATACTTCCATTGACATTAAGAATCTACAAATTGATTCCAGAAAAGTGACCCCGGGAACTTGCTTTATCGCATTGAAAGGTTATTCCATAAATGGACACGATTTTATTAATGATGCCATTGAAAATGGTGCTTCGGCTATCGTATGTGAAACACTGCCTGAAAAAATGGTAGATGGCATTACTTATGTATCAGTTGTAAATAGCTCCATTGCTGCGGGGATGATGAGCCATAACTTTTATGCAACACCATCATTAAAACTAAAAGTGGTAGGCGTTACCGGTACAAATGGAAAAACTACTATTGCTACGCTACTTTTTAAATTATATACCAGCTTAGGGTATAAATGCGGATTGATTAGTACGGTTCAAAATCAAATTGGCGAACAGATTATTTCTTCAACACATACCACGCCTGATGCTATAAGTCTCAACAGCTTATTGAGTCAAATGGTAAATGAAGGATGTGATTACGTATTCATGGAATGCAGTAGCCACGCTATTGATCAGCATCGTATCGCGGGAATTGAATTTTGCGCTGGCGTATTCAGTAACATTACCCATGACCATTTGGATTATCATAAAACTTTTGAAGAATACATCAGGGTAAAAAAATCATGGTTTGATACCTTGCCGAAAAATGCATTTGCCATAAGTAATGCAGATGACAAAAGAGGACTGGTGATGTTGCAAAACACTGCTGCAAAAAAATATTTTTATAGTTTAAAAACACTTGCAGATTTCAAAGGAAAAATTCTTGAGAATGGGTTAACTGGTTTGCACATGACCATTAATGACCTGGAAGTTTATTTCAAATTAATCGGAGAGTTTAATGCATATAATTTACTGGCTGTTTACGGAGTAGCCGTTTGTCTGGGAGAAGATAAAAATCAAGTATTACAGATTCTTAGTACACTTACCGGTGCCGAAGGAAGATTTGATTATGTAATCAGTGAGCATGAAAATGTAGTGGGAATTATTGATTACGCCCACACTCCGGATGCCTTGTTGAATGTATTGGTAACGATTAAGAATTTAAAAAAGGGCGATAAGAAAATTATTACCGTAGTAGGATGTGGTGGAAACAGAGATCAAACAAAACGACCTATTATGGCTGCCGTTGCTTGCCAGTACAGCGACAAAGTTATTTTAACATCAGATAATCCAAGGTATGAAGACCCAGCTGAAATTTTAAAGCAAATGGAAGCGGGTGTGAATGTAGTATCCAGGAAAAAAAGCATTACCATTTCTGACCGGAGAGAAGCGATTAAAACAGCTGTTAGTCTTTCAGAAAAAGAAGATATTGTTTTAGTTGCGGGAAAAGGACATGAGAAATACCAGGAAGTGAATGGCGTAAAATATGAATTTGACGACAAGCAGGTTTTAATGGAGTTGTTTGACTTGCTGGAAAAATAAAATAAAAAAAATGATTTTTTAAGGAGCACTGAAAAATCAATAAAATAAAAAATGATCTATCATCTATTTCAATGGTTTGCAAAAGAACACTACCGGTTTCCGGGAGGAGGACTTTTTCAATTCATCACCTTCCGGATATTGCTGGCGCTGATATTATCATTAATTATTACTACAGTTTACGGAAAGAAGTTGATAAAGTTTTTACAGAAAAAACAATTAGGTGAAACTGTAAGAGATTTGGGATTAGCGGGAGAAGAGCAGAAGAAGGGGACACCGACAATGGGAGGAATCATTATTATTTTAGCTATTCTTATTCCTACGTTGTTGTTGGCTAATCTTGATAAAGTGTATATCAGATTAATGTTGCTTTGTACTGTTTGGTTGGGTGCCATTGGATTTATTGATGATTATCTTAAAATAAAAGCAAAGAAAATTGCGAAAGAGAAAGGGATAGATTTCAAAAAGACAAATGCGGATGGCCTTGCGGGTAGGTTTAAAATTTTCGGGCAGGTGATGCTTGGTATAATAGTTGGCGCAACACTTTATTTTAATCAAAATGTTGTGGTAAAAAGGGAAGTCCTTTCTGCAAATGCAGCAGCTGTTTATAATAAAAAAGGGAACAAAATAAAATACGATACCATTAATGTTGATGGCAAAACGAGAGTATTTACAGATGCGAAAAGTGTGATTACCACCATACCTTTTGTAAAAGGGCATGAGTTCAATTATGCAAAGTTGCTTCCAAAGAATTTAGAAGATTACTCCTATATTATTTATATCCTCATTGTGATTTTTATTGTAACGGCCGTTTCAAATGGCGCCAATATCACAGATGGGTTAGATGGTCTTGCAACTGGGGTTAGTGCGATTATTGGTATTTGTTTGGGTCTCTTTGCTTATGTAAGTGGCAATATAAAATTTGCCGAGTATTTGAACATCATGTACATCCCCAACCTTGGCGAGTTGTCCATTTTTATTGCTGCTTTTGTTGGAGCGTGTATTGGATTTTTGTGGTACAATTCCTATCCGGCGCAAGTGTTTATGGGTGATACCGGAAGTTTGGCCCTGGGTGGAATTATCGCCGCCTTAGCTATCATTGTTAGAAAAGAATTATTAATCCCAATATTTTGTATGGTGTTTTTGATTGAAAATCTGAGCGTGATGATTCAGGTTAGTTATTTCAAATACACCAAACAGAAATATGGTGAAGGCAGAAGGGTTTTTTTAAT
>CALQJK010000152.1:0-5035 GCA_943330875.1 Chitinophaga pinensis | reverse complement strand
TCATACGCATTTCTCAAATCACAATGTGCATCAATTTGAAGAATGCCAAAATCAGGATATTGATCAGCAATGGCTCGGAAATAACCAAATGGCGTACTGTGATCTCCTCCCAATAAGCCAACAAGCTTCCCTTTTTTAATCAGTTCAGTCGTTTGTTCATATACCCAATCATTTAAAAAAAGACCTCCCTGGTTAATTTCTTTTAAAGATTTCGTCATGAATTTATTGCTGCTTACAGACTCGCCCTGAGAGATATAATTAATATACAATTCCGCTTCCTTTCTTAAATAATCACTTTTCATGAGAATTTTCTTATCCGGATTTTGCATAAAAAATCCTTGCTTCCATGCATCTGTATATTCAGGATCATAAAGATCAACTTGAAGACTTGCGGTAAAAATATGATCTGGGGCTCTTGCTGTACCTGCATTGTAGCTAACCGTCACTTCCCATGGAATAGGAAGAATTACTAACCGTGCCTCATTTTCTGTAAAAGGGAGACCAAAAATATTATTATTGGGGTTCCCTACTGAATTAGGGTCAAAATTGGAAAGATCAGCCATGGGGGAAATTATAATTAGGAAACAAAGATAATTGAAGATTGATTTTATCTGCTAAAAAAATAGGTATATCTATACTCTCCAATTGTTTTGAATTACCTTTGAGCACAAATTACTCATATGAAAAAAACTAGCATTATAATACTTATCGGAATTGCAGCCTTAATTGTAAGCCTTTTAGTCTTTTCTGTAGACTTCTCTACTTATGACACTATTGCTTCTGCAAGAAAAAAAGAGGGAAAATTTGTTCATCTCATTGCCAAATTAGATAAAACACAATCGATTACTTATGACCCCATCAACAATCCCAATTTTTTAAGTTTTTATATAGTGGATAGTTTAGGTGAAAAATCAAAAGTTGTTTACCATAATAGCAAGCCAGGTGATTTAGAAAAAAGTGAAAGAATTGTATTAAAAGGAAAAATGGGAAAAGACTACTTTGACTGCAAAGACATCTTGCTTAAATGTCCAAGTAAATACAAAGACGATAAGAAGGTTTTAGAAAAAAACATGAAGGAACAAACTGCGAGTAATTAATACTATTTAAAAAATCAAGATGATAAAATTCGAAGGCGAACATTTAATACCAGGACAAATTGGGCATTTTTTCGTGATTCTTGCTCTGGTGACGTCCTTAATTTCTTTAATCTCCTTTTTCAATGCAAGTAGGATTGATCAAGTTGAGGATAAAAACCAATGGTTGAAATTTGGAAGAATAAATTTCTTCATTCAGGCGATTAGTATCATTGCTATTTTCTCTACCATATTTTTTATTTGCTTCAATCACTATTACGAGTACATGTATGCCTACAAGCATGCGTCGAAAGAATTAGAACCCAAATTTTTACTGGCATGTATTTGGGAAGGACAAGAAGGAAGCTTTTTACTTTGGGCGATCTGGCATTCCGTGCTGGGCGTATTCTTTATCTCTATAAAAAACAAAGATTATAAAAACAACTGGCAAGCTCCGGTATTGACCGTTATCAGTATGGCTCAATTCTTTTTGATGCTCATGATCTTAGGGATTTATTTTTTTGATATCAGAATTGGAAATAGTCCTTTCACCCTTACCAGAAACGAAATCCCCGCTCCTATTTTTTCTCAACCAAACTATCTGACTTTTCTCAAAGATGGGATGGGATTAAATGTATTATTAAGAAACTATTGGATGGTCATTCATCCTCCTATTTTATTTCTGGGTTTTGCATCAACCATTGTACCCTTTGCGTTTGCTTATGCAGGCATACAAACTAAAAAATATGGTGAATGGATAAAGCCCGTATTACCTTGGGCCTTATTTAGCGCATGTGTTTTGGGTGTAGGCATCATGATGGGCGGAAAATGGGCTTATGAATCGTTGAGCTTCGGTGGATACTGGGCATGGGATCCTGTAGAAAATGCTTCTTTAGTTCCCTGGTTAATTCTTATAGCTGGCGTTCACACCATGCTAATCTACAAAGCAACAGGACATTCTTTAAGAGCAAGTTATTTTTTCTCCATACTCACTTTTGTATTTGTACTCTATTCAACGTTTCTAACGCGAACGGGTATACTTGGAGATACATCCGTTCATGCATTCACAGAAGCTGGAAAAGCCATTAATGTAATGATTGGATTATTGGTCCTCTCATTTGCATTACCTATGCTTTCGCTGTTTTTTATTCACTATAAAAAAATTCCAGCCATAATCAAAGAAGAAGAAACTTCATCAAGAGAATTCTGGATGTTTATGGGCTCTTTGATCTTATTTATTTCTTCCTTGTTCATCATCATCATCACCTCTATTCCGGTATACAGTAAAACGCCATTTTTAAAAGATCTCATTATTAAAATCCACAACGGGCCATTGGCAATGCCTGAAGACGCTGAGTTTATTTACAATAAAGTAATGATCATGGTGGCTATTATCCTAGGCTTTATCACAGCAACGACTCAATATTTAAAATACAAATCCACACCAACTGCTTATCTCAAAAAAAATATACTATACCCTTTAGTTATTACTGTTGTCGTTTTCGTTTCAATTTCTATCCTTTATCCATTTACTTTTCACAAACATGGCGCGGGATTTTTAGTCGCCATTTATATTGCCTTTTTTTGTTCGGTTTATGCAGTTATTGCCAATGCCATGTATATTCCATTGGTATTGAAAAATAATTTTAAAAGCGCCAGTGCTTCTATTTCCCATATTGGATTTTCTTTAATGATTGCAGGAATGCTCATCTCCAGTAGTAACAAGCAAGTTATCAGTGACAGCAAAGTGAACGGCATCACTCTACCCTTAAGTGATGATGCTAAGGCTAAAAAACAAGATGACCCAACTGAAAACCTTACTTTAATCAGACAAATGCCTACACGAATGGGTGAATATGACGTCACCTATTTAAAAGACTCTATGGGCAATGAAAAAGGCAGAAGTTTCTATGCCTTGCGATTTGAGAAAAAAGAAAAAACAAGTCCTAAAACAGTTGAAAGTTTTACGTTGCAACCTGATGTCTATTTAATGAAAGACAACAATATGAGCAGCAATCCTGATACAAAATCATTCTTGACAAAAGATGTGTTCACGTATATTTCTTTTGCCATGAATAAAGAGAGAAATACCGACACTGCTCAATTTAAAGTAGTGGAAATCGGCGAAGGGGATACAGGCTTTTATAGAAATGGATATTACATTCTTAATAAGGTGGTTAAAAATCCTAACAATGAAAAATACCATTACAATCCGAATAGCATTGCGTTAATGGCCGACATCACATTCGTGAGCAGAGATAGCATGAGATACAAATCAACGCCGCTAGTTGAAGCGGACAGCATGGGAATTTTGCAATATGACGATACCGTTTATGCGCAGAATTTATTTGTAAAATTCGTCGGGGTAAGTGACCATCACAAAATAAAACTAGGCATCAAAGAATCTGATAGTCTGATTGATTTTGTAACGGTTAAATCCTATATCTTTCCTTATATCAATTTAGTTTGGCTCGGATTAGTAATCATGGCTTTTGGTATAATGATGAGTAGTCTGAAACGAGCTGAAATAAATCCAAAACTCGCTTCTATAATATTAACATTGGTTTCTGCTGGCTTGATTTATATGTTTCTGTTGGCAAACTAGTTTTAAATTATTTTAACATAATATAACCCAAAATCAAATTATTTTACAGGTTACTATTCTCAATCTGAAGTATTAAACTACAATTGAATTTTGTAAATTTACCAAGATGAAATTTCCTGAAGTCCACACGCCTATTTATTTACGTCATACGATTCTATTATTCTTGCTGCTGTGTATGAAACTTTCTTTTGGACAAATCAGCTTTCAAGATACCATGCGTATTCAAGCGATTATTTATCAGGGAGACACTATTCCGCTTTCTGTATTATCAAATATTTATGTTTACAATCAACTTACCACATCACAAAAACAAGCCAGAGCGAATTACAACCGGTTGAGAAATGCAGTTTATGTTACTTACCCTTATGCCAGAAAAGCGGGAATTGTACTAAATGATATTAATCAAAAACTGTCTTTCATTTCGGACAAACCTAATAGAAGAAAATATATCAACTCAAGAGAACGCGAATTAAAAAAAGAATTCACTACTCCCCTTACAAATCTGTCTATTTACCAAGGAAAAGTATTGATGAAATTAATTAACAGAGAAACGGGTAACAATTGTTATGAAATCATCAAAGAATACCAGGGAGGGTTAACTGCAAGACTTTATCAAACCATTGCTTTCTTTTTTAACAGCAATTTAAAACAGCCATACGAATCCAAAGATCAGGATCGTGTGATTGAACAAATCGTTCGTGAAGTGCAGCGATTGTATGGTTATGCGGAGATTTCTAAATCTCAAAACCTATAAAAGAGACTTGCACCCCCCTATAATCCACATATATTCCACATCGACCCATTTTCTAACAGTTTTGAGTTAACTTGCAATGCCTATTAAATAATAAACCTAAATGAAATTAGACGTCCTCGCTTTTGGTGCACATCCAGATGATATCGAATTAAGTTGTTCGGGGCTTCTATTAGTGGAGAAATCTCAAGGAAAAAAAATTGGAGCAGTAGACTTAACAGAAGGTGAATTAGGTTCTAGAGGTGATGTTGCAACAAGATACAAAGAGGCTGAAGATGCAAGTATAATACTAGGATTAGATGTAAGAGAAAACCTGAAATTACAAGACGGCTTCTTCAAAAACGACCAAGAAAACCAGTTGAAAGTCATTGCTCTGATTCGAAAATACAGACCTGAAATCGTTTTATGTAATGCTACTTCAGACAGGCATCCAGATCATGGCAAAGCAGCACAATTAGTTTCAGATGCATGTTTTTTAGCTGGATTAATTAAAGTAGAAACAAAAGACAACGATACCGTTCAAGAACCTTGGAGGCCTAAATATGTTTTCCACTACACACAGGACAGATATATTGAACCAGATTTCCTGATTGACATTTCCGATGT
>CALQJK010000151.1:0-5044 GCA_943330875.1 Chitinophaga pinensis | reverse complement strand
CCACAGGCATGCATAACGGAAAAGGGCTCATTATCTTTTATACTAACTACCGTACTTGCATAAGGGAGTGAAGTTTCTTCTTTAACAGGCAAACCGTCCATCTCCGTACGATACAGTATTGTAGGACCATTACCATTTTTAATAACAGCAGCAAAACTTTGGTATCCTAATGAATCGATTATTTCGTATCCATATGATAGAATGGTTTTTCTTAAATATGCAGCTGTGTTAAATTCTTTAGTGCTTAATTCAGGATGAGCATGAAGATTTTTATAGCAATCCAAATTAGTAGATTGTTCCTTTTTAAGTAGCGATTCAATTTGTAAAGAATAATTTTGTGCAGATAAAAAATGAAAGGATAACAGGAGCAGCAGCATAAGAGAATTTCGCATAATGTAGTGTATTATTGGTGTGTGATGAGAAAATATTACTTTTTGATTCTTGAGAAATTATTGAATAGATAGTCATGATTGGACTACTACAGTGGTATTGATTTATTATCCTGCAGTAGGGATATTAATAAAGGGTTCTTCGTCTTGTCCCATTGCTGCTCTTTTCATTTTTTTGGCCGTATCATGTCCAACGTATTTATCAATTTGTTTTTCTATAAAATAAATCAGCGGTGTTAATACTATGGCCATAGTGAATTTGTACATGTAGTTCATTAAACATATAGCCAACACTTTTTGCCAACTCCAGTCGCTGCCTAATTTAAAGGCTATGAATAATACCACAAAACTATCAACCAATTGAGAAATTAATGTAGATCCTGTAGCTCTCAACCATACCCATTTTTCCCCGGTAACTTTTTTTATTTTATGAAAAATAGTGACGTCTATGATTTGACTAACTAGGAACGCCATTAAACTGCCAACAATAATCCACATACCTTGCCCGAAAATTCCAGAAAAGGCATCTTGCATATTAGGAATGCCTTTATCTACCCCTGAAGTTACCCACCAAGCTGGAGGAGTGGCTTTTATTGCAAAGAAAAACATGAGGAATGCATAACAAATTAATCCAACTGCTATAATTGAAATTCTTTTGACTGCCTTAGGACCATAATATTCATTAACAATATCAGTCATTACAAATTCAATTGGCCACAACAAAACTCCGCAAGTCAATGAAAAGGATAAGTTTTTTTCTCCAAAGAAGGTGAAGTCTGAGGGCGCAATTCCAAGTACGCTTTCAAGTGAAAATATTTTACCCCCGATACATTCTGCAATTAAAGCGTTAGCTATAAAAAATGCAGCCATAAATGTAAATACTTTTGTAGGCCTGTCGTTGAGGATGTTTTTTAACATTGGATAGTATATTTATTTTTACAGTTTGACAAATGTCGGTTAAAAGTAAAAGTCCTCAAAAAGATATTTCCTCGAATTGTATATTGGAAGGGAGTTCTGCAATTGTTGCTTTTACGTTTTCTTCACATGCCGCATATCCTTTGTCTTTCATTTTCCCAGTGGTAGTTTTCATCTTTCTAATGAAGCTTGATTTCTGTTTCCTGTTTAATTCTTTCAACGAAAAGCCAATCCAATATTCACCCTCTCTTCCCATTGGAGCGATCTTTGTAGCAGTTATTTTTTGTAGCTTATTTGTTTTTTTGAAATAATTGATAGCTTTTTTAAGTGGACTATCATTTGGCACACCACAACAAACACTTTGAAATTTTACAACAAATGGAAAAGATTTAATGCTGTCTGTATGTTGAGCGTATAGACAAGATGATATTCCGATAAATAGCATTAAAGAAAGTAAGTCTTTTTTTTTCATGTGTTAATATGGTTTTTAAAGGTTCGTCAAATGTAATATCCCTTATTTTCTTTCTCGGTAGGATGGAGTTTACTCTTATGATTAATACTTTTTTATTGTTTGATCTTTAAAGTTAGGGTTTTAGTAAATGAAGACTATTTTTTAAAAAAATAACAACTTTTGCAAATTCAATGTTTAAACATCGTATATTTGCAGTATGAAGAAAAAAATATTCATAGCCTTGCTGATTTTCGTGTCTATTCTTATTGGGTTTGTTTACTATCTTTTCAATTTTAAATTCCAAAATACTCAAGAAGTTAAAACAGATTATACTGTTAATTCAAATGATCTTATCGCTGCATTTCAAAAAGATTTTATACTGTCAAATAAAAAGTATGCTGAAAAGATTATTGAAGTTCGTGGGTTAATCTCAGCTATAGAATTGGCTGATTCTTCTACAAATCTCAAAATGACAAATCCCAATACTGGGTCATATGTTATTTTCAGTTTCCAAAATGATAATAAGGATATTGTAATGAAAGTTAAAAAAGGTGAAGTTATTACCGTCAAAGGGTCCTGTAGTGGAGCTATTTACAGCGAAATCCTAGAAGCTAATGTAATTGGATTTAAAAGGTGCGTCATTATTAAAAAATAAATATAAAACAATGAAAAAATCAATTTTAGTATTTTCTATTTCATTACTGAGTCAGGCTACATTTGCTCAGAAAATGACTACAACTTCAGCTGTTATTATTTTTGATGCTACTACTAGCACAGATGCTCTTCCCAAGGCCGAAAATAAAGCTGTGATTGCTGCAATCGATTTAAAAAAGGGTACAATTTCATTTGAAGCCGGAGTTAAAAACTTTTCATTTAGTAATCCAATGATGCAAGAACATTTTAATGGAGAAAAATGGATGAATTCTGATAAATTTCCAAAAGCGACTTTCAATGGAAAAATAATTAATACAAATAAAGTTGATTTTACTAAGCCAGGGAAATACGAAGTTGATATCTTGGGTAATCTGACTATTAGAGATTCATCAAAATCAGTAAAAGCAACTTCAGTAATTACAATTGATGAAAAAGCGACCACTGCAATTGCTGCATTTAAAATTTCTTTGGCTGATTTTGGAATTACAGGAGCTCCAATTGATGCAGGAAAAGTTTCAAAGGAACCTACGATCTCTGTGACAGCAAAGTTTTAATTTTAATTTTTCAGTTCACAAAATGGCCTCTTAAAAAGAGGCTATTTTATTTCTCATATCTCCCTGATACTTCAGTTACTTTTATACTGAACATAATGAGCTTCACGCTGTTATTGTCCTGAATGCTATTATCTGTATAATGTTGAAATTTGTGAATCTTGGTATTGGTCATTAAGCTAAGTACATTGCTAAATAACTTTTCTCTTGCCAATGTGGAGGCTTCTCCTTTAAGCTCCTCAAACTTTCCTATAGCTATTACACATTTCCAATTAGTCATGCTGGTAATCATATCTACTTCTATGCATACATTTTGGTTTTTACGCATCAGATTTATTTTCTTGCCCTCTCTTGATTGCGCATAAATGAATACTCCATCGTAAAAATAACTAATCGGCACTATGTAAGGGTATTTGCCATCTAAGCATCCAATTCTACACACAGATTGACTTTGGAGTACATTTTCAATTTCCTGTTTTGTTAGTTCACCCAGCATTTCATAAAATTATTTTTCAAATGTATTCGAAAATGAAATTCATTTGATTGATCAGAAAATAGTTACTTGGTGATTGTAATCATTTCATCTGTTTAGATCAATCATTTGAATTGTTGTTTTCTACATTTATTTTTATTTAAAAATTATGAAAACAATATTTATCGTTACAGATTTTTCGCAAGCATCTCATATTGCGTCAAAGTATGGAGTAGAATTGGCAAGTGCTATGGGGGCTAGAATTGTATTATTTCATGCATACACGATTCCATTGTCTATTCCGGAATCTTATGTTATTGTTAGTCCTGAGGAAGTGAAGAAATCTTCAGAAGATTATTTACTTGACGAAGCTGTTAAGCTTCGAAAGAGCAGTTTTCAGCCAATAGAAATTCTTGCAGTGGAAGGGCCAACTGTTGATGCAATTATCAGTGCTTCAAAAAAATATGAAAATTGTATTATTGTTGTTGGGATGAAAGGAGAGGGGAAAGCAGTAAGAAAGTTTTTTGGGAGTACTACTTCCGCACTCGCAAGGAAGTCATCTGTTCCCATGTTAATAGTGCCAGAGTCGGCAACTTTTAGTTCTTTAAATCGGATTGCATTTGCTGTAGATGATCATGTTAATGCGGATTTCCATGGAGTTGATTTGTTAAAAGGGATTGGTGAAATTTACAAGTCCAAGATTTTTGTCGTGCGGGTTTTTGATAATGATATTAATGTTGTTGATGAACTGGCCTATCGTTCCAAAAGTCTGGTCAGCAAGTTAATGCCTTTAGATGTGGAGTTTAAATTCCCAAGAGGCGATGATGTTACCAATGTTTTAGAAAAATTTGCTAATGATAACAGTATTGATTTGTTGACATTAGTCCCTCATTATCATTCTTTTTTTGAGAGATTATTTGTGAAAAGTGAAACGAGGCAAATGGTTTTTCACACACATATTCCTCTACTACTTTTACCTGACATCAAAGTAGAAATTAAGGGGAAGAAAAAAATATTAACTCATCAAAAATATTAATTTTAAATTAATGAGAAAATAGATTCAACAACAAAGCCAATCGATTGATTGGCTTTGTTGTTGGGAAAATCGGTTAAAATTATTTCGTTTGCTTGATGATTTTAGTTGAATATTTATACTTAGTATACAATACTTCAATACTCACAACATAAAGACCATTTGAATATCCATTAATTTTCAAATCAATATTTTCTTCAACAGTACTGAAAACAGTTAGTGGTATTTTACTCACTACTTTTCCAATTCTGTCATACACTATTACCTGAACTTTGGTTCCGATTTTAATATTTGCATTAGCCCAATTGATAGTTACTTTGCCATTGGTAGTTGGATTAGGATAGATAATAATACCATCAGAGTTAACACAAGAATCAACGTTAACAGTCATTGTTACAATTGCGCTTGAAACACATGATCCTGATACTGCAGTAAAGCTATATGAAGTTGTATCCTGATTATTTATTGCAGGAGACCATGTGCCTGTAATATTGTTAAGTGACGTAGATGGCAATACAAATGTTGAGCCTTTACAAACTGTTGCTAATTGACTAAAAGTAGGTGTAACTGGCTGTGATG
>CALQJK010000150.1:0-5047 GCA_943330875.1 Chitinophaga pinensis | reverse complement strand
CAATAGCTTTAGCATATAGGTCAGGTTCTTCTTGGGCTACAACTGATTTGACTACCACTACCCTAAGCTCATCAATAGTTTACAATATTGAAATTGTAGGAAATAATAAAGCATCAGGGACGATAAATTATAGCTATGGTGGAATTGCCCAGACTGTGGCTGTTCAGAAATTTGACTTGTACATTAATGGAAGTTTGATTGGAAATGATATATCAGAGGCTTTATTACCTTCAAATACATCAATAAATGCAGGTACATTTATTGGTATTAGTAGTACATCTAATCTCGCTAATGTTTTTGTTGATGATGCTGTTGTATACAATGCCGTTCCTTCAAACATTAGTTCTTCTGGCATCCTCAACTCCAACGACAGTTGTTCATCTGCAACATCACTGATACTCAATGCTACACCATTATTGGATAGTGCAAAGAGCTTTAATGATACCAAAGTTGCTGCCGTTTCATGTGGTTCATTTATTTACGGGGATGCTAATGATGATGTTTGGTACAAATTCACTACTACTTCGGCTGGAGATTATAAAATAGCAGTCAATCCTTCATCCGGATATGATGCCGTGATTGATTTGAGAAGTGGAGTTTGTAATGGCACTAATATTGATTGTGCAGATCTAAAACTTGCCGGTGATTCTGAAGTGCTCGTAAAAACATTATTGGCTTCAACAACCTATTTTGTAAGGGTCTATGATTATAATTCAGGAATTCCAGGAACTAAAACATTCACCATATCGGTATCAAATATCCCAACTCAAACTTCATCTCTAGTTCAGTGGGATTTTTATAATTTAGGAGGAAGTACTACTTGGCCGCCATCTCCATATAATCCTTCTTATTTTAATCCAAATATTGAAGTAGGTGGTTTGAAAAGAAGCTCTATGTTGACAACTACGAATACAGCTGCCAACAATGCTTGGGGGGCTTCAGGATGGAGTTTAAGTTCAAATTTAGCAAATGCTATTAATGACAGTTCATTTATAACTTTTTCAATTAAACCCAAATCAGGTTATATCCTTGTATTAGATTCTATCAATCCATACAACGTAAGAGGGTCCTCTACAGGACCAACCACAGGACAATGGCAATATAAAATCAATTCTGGATCTTTTGCTAACCTTGGTTCTTCAATAACATGGGGAAGCAATACAACTTCTTCAGGAAATACAAAACAGAAAATTGATTTTACATCAATAAGTCAATTGCGAAACATCAGCTCAACAGATACAGTTACTTTTAGAATTGTAAACTGGGGTTCTTCAGGATCAACAGGAACGTGGTATTTCAATGATCCTCTAGCTTCTCCTGCAGCTGATTTAATCGTGAGTGGTCAACTTTTGGCAGCAGACCCAACGAATGGCGCTGAGGGTGATTATAGAACCAAAACATCCGGCACTTGGGACGACAATAATATTTGGCAAAAGTATTCGGGCGGAGGTTGGAAGGATTGCGCAACGGGTGATTTTCCTAATAACACACAATCAGCAGCAATTATCCGGAGTGGACATACAATCACTTATAATGTCAATTCTAAAACCGTTAAGGACCTAAAAGTGGATGCGGGAGGAAAATTATTTTGTAACTCAAGTACCGTTAACTATTTGAATGTATTTGGAAATATTATGGGCAACGGTACAATCGGTAATGGTAATAATGTTGACGGACTTTCCTTCAACTTTGAAGGAGCCAATGATACTATTTCAGGAAACGGTAATATCAGCTGTTTCAATATCAGAAAAAATCTTACCAAAATTCCACAAACCAATCTCTTTATTACGACGAATGTAAAAACAACCAATTCGTTCACATCCATTTACAATGCTTCCGCATCAAGGTTTAACATTACTATTGACGCGATGGATACCCTAACTTGTTTAAACGGAGGAAATGTAAGTATTGATGGAACAGGATTGATACAGACAGGAGATGCATCTGGAAGTATACTTGTAAATGGTATGTTGATTACAGACTCTTTGTTTCTGCAAACAGATAATGCACAAACAAAAGACTCTTGCAAAATTCTCGTTGGTTCTAATGGTGTAATTACTGCCAATACACTAATTGCTGGTACCAGCGGTAATGCAAAAGATTCATTGGTTATTTTATCAGGAGGACAACTGAATATTGCAGGACCCCTAGGTTTTCAAAATTTCAGTAACATGAACAATGTGTATTACTTTGAGCCTGGCGCCACAGTTGCTTATACTTTTTCAGGCTCTCAAACTATTGTCACGGCCATTCCGGCTTATCCCAATTTGGTACTTTCCGGAAGCGGAATAAAAACTGCTGAATCCGGTAATGATTTAACTATTTTGGGTAATCTTCAAATAGATGCAAGTTTTGTTTTGAGCAATGTAAATTTATTTCTTGGTGGAAACTGGAACAGAACAGCAAATGGAGTGTTTAACGCCTATGGAAAGACTGTATTTTTCAATGGAAATACAGATGCCTTTATTACCGCAAATGGCGGACAATATTTCCCTAATCTGATTCTTAATAAATCAAACGCTACCAATACACTAACATTAGCTGATCCTCTGAGTATCGGAAAATCATTTACAGTAACTTCAGGAACGTTTAATCTCGCATCAAAAGACGTAACACTTCTTTCAAATGACACATCAACCGCTAGTTTTGGTAAAGTTGGCAGTAATGGTATTGTTACTTATGGGAATGGTCGTTTTGTTGTGGAAAGATACATACCAACAGGAACGGGTAGTGGACAACATCCCAAGTCCTGGCAATTTTTGGCTGTGCCCAACAATGGTGTTCAAACCATTAACCAGGCATGGCAGGATACATCAGTTACGGCTAATGAAAACCGTTATGCTGGTTATGGAACACAAATTACAGGTCCGGGTGGCATTGCCAATGGATTTGATTTGGCCACTTCTGCACCGTCTATGAAAACTTACAACTCCCTGTCAAATACTTGGGATGGCATACCAAATACCACATCAACGCCTATTTATAACGCTAAGGGATACATGGTTTTTGTAAGAGGAGACAGATCTGTAATTAATTTTAATAGTGCCGGCTGTAACAACTGTATCCCAGTTCCTACTATACTCCGCACAAGAGGAAAATTATTTGTACCAAATAGTAATCCTCCTGCTGTTATCAATAATATTCCTGCAAATTCTTTTGAGTCTATTGGTAATCCTTACGCATCAGCAATTGATTTTTCAAATCTAATCAGGGGCGGTTCTGTAGATGCTGCTTTCTATGTATGGGATCCATTAATGAATGGCTCGTATAATTTAGGGGCATATCGCACTTACACAAATGCAGATCTTTTAGGGGCTTATTCCGGCTATAAAATTCAATCAGGGCAAGCTTTTTTTGTACATACAACGGGAGGAACGGGAAGCATCTCTTTTAATGAAGATGTAAAAGTTTCTGGAAGTGCGATGACGAATAGGCCTCCGGTTATTTCCCCCAACAGACAGTTTTTAAGAATAAAATTATTTGCTGACACGATTGCTACTAAATTAGCTGATATCGCTACGGCAGTATTTGATCCCGTATTTTCCAATAACTATGATAGGAACGATGCTTTTAAATTGATCAACGGAGGAGAAAATTTGGGTCTTATATGTCAAAATAAAATTCTCGCTCAGGAAGCTAGGTATAAAATAGCATTAAATGATACACTCTTTCTGACTCTGCGTAATTGTAGAATGCAAGGGTATCAATTTCAGTTTACCCCAACTAATATGGATCACAATAGTTTAACCCCTGTATTAATTGATCGTTTTTTATGGACCACGCAGGAAATTAGCAATATTGTTACTTCTAATTTTAAATTTTTAATCAATACAACTCCCGCATCTTATGCATCAGATCGTTTTATCATTGTGTTTAAGAAAAAGAAAACGCTTATCAGTTCTAAAATGATGAGTACTAGATCAGCAGTTGGAAATATAAAGCCATCAATAGCAGTTGGAAAAATTGCCATTAAACCCAATCCAGTTCGCAACGGCAACATAAATATCCATTTTGATAATATGCCTGTTGGAAATTATACAGCTAAACTATTGAATATCAATGGTCAAATACTACAACAAGAAGCTCTTAAAACAACAAGCCCTTCAGAAAACAAGATCATTATCCTGGATAAAATTCCTAAAGGGGTTTATCAAATTCAATTAATAAGTGAAAATGGCCAGCAATATACCGAGCAAATTTTGTTGGAGTAATTATCCAAAAAGCGGCAATGCTTTATGGTATTCATTTTGAAAATACTACTCCTTAAATCCAATTGTGATAAACATCATCTATTTTACGATAAAAAACCCGTGCCAATCTTTGATTTTATTCAAAAAATAACAATACATTTGTTTTTGTAGAGAGGGAAAAATTCATAATTAATTAAGGTGAGAAGCTGGATAAATTTATTATTACCTGTTAATTTTGAATAATTAAAAGTTGCCGCAACATTATTTGCTTTCTTATGAGTCTAAACGCTACAATAGCTTCTATTATACAAAAAACTCTTCCTGATAATTTTACGCGTTTTATAAAAAAACTTTCACTTGTTTCGATATTCATGTTATCGTGTAATCTAGTGCAGGCACAAGTTTCTATTACGCAGCTGAGCACGCCTTATACACAAGACTTTAATAGTATTGGTAATTCAAAAAACGCTACTCTCCCCACCGGGTTTTTGTATGGTTCTGACTGGGGTATTTCTACTACCAATAATTTTACTGTAACAACTGGAGCTGTAGGCAGCTCGGCAGGAACAACAGGATTGACTGGAGGCTCACCTGCGTTCTATAATTATGCGAATGGAGACAGCGCTTCTTCAACGGATAGGGCGATTGGTTTTTTTACAAATGGACTTTATAAATCTCATAGGAGTATTTTATATGCTTTTACCAATAATACCGGATCTGTAGTTACCGCCATTAATTTAACTTGGAATTACGAAAAGTATAGAAATGGGACTGTTGGTTCAACATGGAAGTTTTATCATGGAAGTGCCACCAATTCATTCACATTAAATACTGTAGCTGATACTGCTTCAAGCTCT
>CALQJK010000149.1:0-5092 GCA_943330875.1 Chitinophaga pinensis | reverse complement strand
TTCGAGTGTTATAGGATCTTCTCCACTAAGGCCTAATTGAATGGCGATTCCTGTTCCATGCCCTAATCCGGTCTTTGCCAATGATCCATAAAGTAAGACTTCGATACTTTCCACTTCTTGAAGCCAATTGTTTTCTTTTAAAAAATCCGTGAATTTTTGAGCAGCTCTCCATGGGCCCAAAGTATGACTACTGCTTGGCCCGATACCGATTTTAAAAATATCAAAAATGGAAATGGCTTCCTGATTCAAGATGTGAAATTTAATTTATTTAATAAATAAAAATACTGTGTGTTGTTTATAATGATTTCTTTTTTTTGATTTTCAACTCCTCATATAGTTGCTCATTCATTTCCCATTTAAAATGCATTCTAAATGCAGCAAAAAATAAAATACAAATTAACAATGCTATCAAAATTGGAAAGACTGACCCGTTTACGCTCTGTGCTATTTTAGTGTACCATTCCGGAGAAAAAAAATAAACTGCTGAAACGGAGAACAACACGGGCAAGGTAAATACAATCGCCATAGGCAACCCGCGTATGAGTTTACTTTTCCAATGATTATAATCAACCCTTACACTTTCCCAATAAGTAATGAATTTTTCCTCTTTTTCAGTTAACATTGTTCAAAATTAAATTAAATCAAACTCAATGTACATGATAAATCAATATATTGCATATAGTTATGCAACAAATCATTCAAATGAAAATTGAACAACTCATCGTTCAATATCTGTTTAAAAATAAAAAAGTTAAACTTCAGGATATTGGAGAATTTACCTTTGTTTCAGATTTAAATGAATCCGCAGAAGAGAGCGCTCACCTTTTTTTTCCTGAAGGTTCTATCCATTTTAAATTTGATCTCAGGACAGAACAAGATGAGAATCTCATTAATTACATCATGAGTCAAACGGGCAAAATAAGACCATTAGCGGCCTCTGATCTCGAATCCTACTCTATTCTCGGAAAACAATTTTTGAATATAGGCAAGACCTTATACTTTAATGATTTAGGGGCATTACAGAAAAATCAAAACAATGAATACACTTTTATTCAGGGTGCCTTGGTTGCTTTGAAAATGGACAACACGATTAACAACAATTCTGATGCTAACCAATCGGAAAAATTAATAAGTTTTTCCTCTCCAATCAGAAAAAAATCCATGAAGAAATGGCTAGCTCCATTAGCCTTAATCAGTTTGGTGATTATATTAATTATTGTTTTTTTCTTTCAGTTTTTTTCGGATAAAAAGAATTCACAACCTAATGTTTATAATATCAACAAGAAAGATTCTTTAGTTAATGTATTTCCGCCAAGTAATGACACTCTACACCTCAATATAATCATCAACGAATTCAAAAATAAAGAATCCGCCGAGAAAAATGTTTTAGAATTATTGTCGCAAAAACCAACTATTGCTTTTACCACATACACTTCAGATTCTATTAATTTTAAAATAGGATTTTCTGTTACATCACTTGCCGCGGATACCTCCAAACTTATTGATTCTATTCGTATGGAATACGGCAACAATTCATACATAGCTATTCCATAGAATTACTAATTTCTTATCAAGCGTTAATCGAAAAAATTTCTTGTGTAAAAAAATATCCCTGCTGAAAAACAACAGGGATAGTATATGTAGCGATATGTAGATTTGAATTTTAGTAACCCATTCCACCCATATCAGGAGCACCACCACCATGCATATGCGCTTCTTCTTTCTTAGGTTTATCAGCAATTACACATTCTGTAGTTAATAACATCCCTGCAATTGATGCAGCATTTTCCAATGCCACACGACTAACTTTTGTAGGATCTATTACTCCAGCTTTAAATAGATTTTCGTAAGTTTCCGTTCTAGCATTAAAACCAAAATCTCCTTTACCTTCTTTAATGCGTTGAACTACGATGGAACCATCAATACCAGCATTTGCAGTGAGTGTACGCATAGGCTCTTCTAAAGCACGGCGAACGATTTGCATCCCTGTTTGTTCGTCAGGAATTTGACCTTTTACTTTTGCATCCAAACTGGCTACGGCACGAATATAAGCAACTCCACCACCTGGAACAATTCCTTCTTCAACAGCAGCACGTGTTGCATGTAAAGCATCATCTACTCTGTCTTTTTTCTCTTTCATTTCTACTTCAGTAGCAGCACCTACATACAAAACTGCAACACCGCCAGCCAATTTAGCCAAACGCTCTTGTAATTTTTCACGATCGTAATCACTAGTTGTATTTTCTACTTGCGCCTTAATTTGATTTACTCTTGCTGTGATGTCAGTTTTCTTTCCTTTCCCACCTACAACTGTAGTGTTGTCTTTATTTATTACAACCGATGCCGCTTGTCCTAAATAGGTCAAATCAGCATTTTCTAATTTATATCCTTGTTCCTCACTGACAACGATACCCGCAGTTAGAATAGCGATATCCTGTAGCATTTCTTTTCTTCTGTCACCAAAGCCAGGAGCTTTAACAGCAGCCACTTTAATAGTGCCTCGTAATTTATTTACCACTAATGTTGCCAAAGCCTCTCCTTCCAAATCTTCTGCAATAATTAACAAAGGACGACCAGTTTGGGCTACTTTTTCTAAAATATGAAGGATGTCTTTCATTGCAGAAATCTTCTTATCATAAATAAGAATGTAAGGACTTTGCAATTCTACTTCCATTTTTTCGCTGTTAGTAACAAAGTAAGGCGATACATAACCGCGATCAAATTGCATACCTTCCACTACATCAACAGTAGTATCGGTTCCTTTAGCTTCTTCTACCGTAATCACCCCTTCTTTACCTACTTTAGCAAATGCTTCAGCAATTAATTTACCGATTGTTTCATCATTATTTGCTGAAATGGTAGCAACTTGTTGTATTTTTTTACTATCATTCCCTACTGCCTGAGACTGGCTCTTTAAATTTTCTACGACCAATGAAACGGCTTTATCAATACCACGTTTCAAATCCATTGGATTAGCACCAGCAGCTACCATTTTCAATCCTTCTCCAATAATAGATTGAGCTAATACAGTAGCAGTTGTAGTGCCATCTCCAGCAATATCTGCCGTTTTAGAAGCTACTTCTTTCACCATTTGTGCACCCATGTTTTCGATAGGATCTTCCAATTCTATTTCTTTAGCAACAGTAACACCATCTTTAGTTACTTGTGGTGCGCCAAATTTTTTCTCAATAACCACATTGCGACCTTTTGGCCCAAGGGTTACTTTTACTGCATTTGCAAGCGTATCAACGCCTTTTTTCATTTTATTTCTCGCTTCGATATCGAAGAATATCATTTTAGACATACATTCTTGTTTTACTTTTTTTGAAATTGATTTATTAAGAATTCAAAATTGAAAATTTAAAAATTTGACATCAGCCAATCTTTTACACAATTGCCAAAATATCGCTTTCACGCATGATTAAATAATCCATGCCTTCAATTGAAATTTCTGTTCCAGCATATTTGCCGTACAATACGGTATCTCCTGGTTTTACAGTTACAGGTTCATCCTTTTTACCAGGACCAGCAGCCAAAACGGTTCCACGTTGTGGTTTTTCTTTAGCAGTATCTGGTATAATAATTCCGCCGGCAGTTTTTTCTTCAGCCGCTGCAGGTTTCACTATTACTCTGTCGTGTAATGGAGTAATGTTTAACTTTTTAGCCATAAGTCTATGTTTTATGTTGATTAAAAAATGTGTATTCTTGAATTCTTTCAAGTAAGCAAATGTAGGCGAATATTGTACCAAAATTAACAAAAGGAATAGTTGACATGATTTCGGGTAAACTATGTCAGTAAAAGGATAATTATTGCGACATATTTACATTTTCAACCGAGGGAGTATATTATTCAGGCAAATATACTCTTGCATAAAAAAAGGCCCTCTTATAAAGAGAGCCAATAAGTTATTGGGGAAATTTTATCTTACTTTTTTTTAGCCATGGCCCTTTTTGCTCCTAAACCAATACCTGCAGCAATTAATAAACTTATCCCTCCATCAATTGGACAAGCTGGATCTGAAGGATCACAACCCGGATCTATAACTTGGGCAAAAGTACTTGTAGGAAATATAAAAGCAATTGCTATAATAATGACTAGTACAAGTGTTATTTTTTTAAATCTATTCATCTCTTCTTTTCTTATTTGCAAAATTAATCTGTTTTATTGAATTATAATAACAATTTTAGAATTGTTTTTAAATTTTGTTCGTCGATCACTTCCATGGTATAATGACCATGCATTATTGACTTAGGTATTGACAATAAATATTCTTCCCTTCCTCCATTGTGAGAAATTGTTTTTGCCATTACTTTTTGTCCTAAATGGTTAACCATTCTAATTTGTAATACCCCTTTCTGAACATTACTTAATTTTAAATGTAGCATTCTGTCTTCTTTAACAGGATTAGGATAAATGGTAATAGAAGGTATAGATTCAAATACAACTTTAACTATTTTACTATACTTTAAATCACCAGATATGTCTTCACTACGAATACGGTAGTAATTCACTCCAACAATAGCCTGTTCATCCAGGAAGCTATAACTTGAAGCATTTGTTGCAGTCTTATTTCCAATAGCACTAAAATGTATCCCGTCATCAGATCTTTCTATTGCATATTTATTGATATTTATTTCATTTTGTACACTCCATGATACCAATACATTTTGCTCTTGCTTAATTGCATTAACATCAACGAAAGTAACTGGAACAATACGCAATACTTTGAATACAACACTGAAACGATCAGGATTATACGATCTAGGATCATTGATGATATTGAAATCTATAATCGAAGACGTTGATAAACTTAATGGCGTTTTTGTGTTTAAATAACTATCTTCTAAATAGGCTTCTAATCCTAAATCATCTAAATATTCCGGGGTAAATTCAAATTGATAATTACTTACTCTAACCTGGTTTAATTTATAGAAGATGGTATCATTGTTATTAATGGCATTTCTTCTTTCAATGGCAAGTTGAGAGCCAGCGCTATTATTTATCGCTAGATTTTCCAATGAATTTTTAAATTTGATAGCATCAGAAGCATCTACATCATTGGAGAAAGCAGCATCGTATACATTCACTACC
>CALQJK010000148.1:0-5203 GCA_943330875.1 Chitinophaga pinensis | reverse complement strand
TTGCTGTCCTTATTATCGATCATTGGATCACTGAAATTATCAACGTGACCGCTGGCTTTCCAAACGGTGGGGTGCATAAAAATAGCGGCGTCAATACCCACGATATTGTCATGCATTTGCGTCATGCTCTTCCACCATTCGTCACGTAGATTCTTTTTTAACTGAGCGCCCATCTGGCCGTAATCGTAAACGGCACTTAATCCGTCGTATAATTCTGAGGATTGAAAAATATATCCATACTCTTTACAATGAGAGATGATTTCCTGAAAGTTGTTAATTTCGTTTGACATAAGGGGCAAAGATAGAAAATTAGGAATGTAAAATGGAAAATTTGGGATGTAAAATGGGGGGTGATTGAAATGATGAAATAAGTTGGAAAATACACCCAGCATTAAAACGGATGTCTGGAATTGTATTATAGCCCACCGTTTGAACTGTGGGCGTAGGTATTTCAAAAATAAATTACCATCATAATTTCAATTCATTCCATGCGCCCACCGTTGAAACGGTTGGCTAACAAAAAATAAATTGGTGGTTATTTAAAATTAGAATCGATTATCTGTGAAATTATCTTGTATTGTATTATGGGGCGTAGATATTTCAAAATTGGATTATCATCATAATTTCAATTCATTCCATGCGCCCACCGTTGAAACGGTTGGCTAACAAAAAATAAATTGGTGATTATTTAAAATTAGAATCGATTATCTGTGAAATTATCCTGTATTGTATTATGGGGCGTAGGTGCATAAAACACAATGTCATTCACATAAAAAACGTCACAGATAAGATGAAAACAACATGGTGAATTATGTACGCTAAATTAATTTACGCATTATGTCACATTCATATTATAACGTTTGGATTCATGCTGTTTTTGCTACTAAAGAACGCAAACCTTTAATTACATCTCCAATAGAAGATCATTTATATTCCTGTCTTTATGCAGAATTTAAATCGATGGATTGCACATTAAAGATTGTTAATGGACTTTCGGATCATGTACATTGCCTTTTTATGTTAGGATCGCAAAAGTCAATTTCTGAAGTCATAAAACACATAAAGGGATTATCATCACATTTCATCAATTCGCATTATGCAACAACAGAAAAGTTTGCGTGGCAAAAAGGATATGCGGCATTCTCTGTGAGTGAATCAAGATTGTATATTGTATACCGATATATCAAAGACCAGAAAATGAAAATGAAGCGATTGGAAGACGAAGGATTTAATTTTTTGAATGAAAAGGGAAAATGATTCTTTATTAATCCTTCTGCGGTTTAATTAAAGGGGGATGTTTATATTTAATTTTACGAATTAATTTGATGATCCATCACCCACCGTTTTAACGGTGGGTGAAAATAAATAAAGCTTCGAAATGAATATTTTAAAAAAGGGGATTATTAATTTTCTCCATTTTAATCTTGCTGATTGATTACCGATATTTTATTTCTTAACCCACCGTTTTAACGGTGGGTAACAAGATGTAAAAAAATGCTTGCATATAACGCCCACCGTTGAAACGGTGGGCTAAAAAAGTATAATTCAAAAAAATGGCCGCCTATTCAGCGACCATTTTTTTGATCTTTTAATGCGTTGCTAAAAATGTAACTTCTGATTGAGTTAATGCACGATTGTAGATGCGGATGTCGTCGAGTTTCCCATTCCACGACCAATCTGGGGTAAATGACGGACGATAACTACCTAGAAATAAATTATCTCCACTTAATCCAATAGAATTAAATAATACATTTTGAGTAGCAGTCAAAATTCCATTATTATAAAGAGAGATTTTTTGAAAGTTTGAATCAAAAATTTAAACAACATGGATCCATCTTGAAATGTTGAAACGCTGAGCGAACATAAAACAATCCCATTCCAAAATGGCCCCAATTATTAAAAATATTATATTTTTCACACAATTAATTTACCAATTTTAATCCATTATTTTTATTTGTTAACTCACCGTTTAAAGGGTTGGTTAACATGATATAATTTACAAAAAACAGCCTCCATCTGCGACCATTTTAAAAATTATTTTTGTAAATTTTAATGCGTTGCTAAATATGTTACATCTTACATATCTTGCACCATAGTTATGCTACTCATTTACGGGAGGTGGTAATAAATTTGAGAAACATACAAGATTTGTTGGGACATAATAGTACAAAAAAGACCCAATATATACTCATGTGAGTAGTCCGGCATTAAGCAAAGTGACGAGTCTATTTGACAAATTGAAAATTAATAAATAACGCGAAATATAAGACAAGAATAGTTACGGCTATACGAATGGGAGTATTTGGTTTTTGGGAAATATGCAAAATTAATCGCGGGAATAAGCGAGTTAGCTGCAAGCCTTACGGAACAGATAAATTGAACACATAATGAACGTCAAAGAAGCTTACAAAAATTGGTCTGAACAATACGATACCAACATTAATAAGACTAGAGATTTAGAAGCATTTTCTATTAGAGATGTTTTAAGCGACATAAAATTCAATAACTGCTTAGAAATCGGCTGTGGTACCGGGAAAAATACAGAATGGCTAATTACAAAAGGGGAAAACATAGTAGCGGTTGATGTTTCAGACGAAATGCTCTCAATCGCCAGACAAAAAATAACAAATAAAAGTGTTTCGTTTCTCAAAGCTGATGTTATCGAAAATTGGGATTTTATTTGTGAAACCTTCGACTTAGTTGTATGTAGCCTGGTTCTGGAACATATTGAAAATATCGAAATCATAATCAATCGAATTGCAGAACACCTGGAAATTGGAGGTGTTTTTTATATTGGAGAATTACATCCTTTTAAACAATACACAGGCTCTAAAGCAAAATTCGAAACAGAAGCAGGCGAGCAAATAGTTACTAGCTTTACTCATCATGTTACTGAGTTCACCCAAGCAGCCAAAGCCCATGGATTGAAGATTGAAGAAATAAAAGAGTATTTTGATGATAATGACCGGTCAAATCCGCCTAGAATATTGACATTAAAGTTCAGAAAACAGCTGGCGTCTAACACGAAGCAATCAGTCTAAAATGACACTGATAACAAAAGAAAACTATCCAACAATTGACAATTCGAATGACAAATTTAATTACAATACGAGAATATGAGACGAATGACAAAAATGAAGTCATTAAATTAATAAAGTTAAACACACCTAAATATTTCGCAGTTAACGAAGAAAAAGACTTAAACAAATACTTGGAAACGGAAAGGGAACTTTATTATGTTTTGCTATATGATCAAAAAATTGTTGGATGTGGTGGAATTAACTTTACAGACAACAATACTACAGGAAAAATTAGTTGGGACATACTGCACCCTGATTATCAAGGAAAGTATTTGGGCACTAAACTATTGCAGCATCGATTAGAAAAATTAAATTCTATTGATGGAATTTGTAAAATTATTGTTAGGACTTCACAGATCACATACAAGTTTTATGAGAAACAAGGCTTCGAAATTTTCGAAATTAAAAAAGACTATTGGGCAGAAGGATTTGATATGTACAATATGGAATTTAAAAGGCGATGATTAGAGCTATAACAAAACAAGCCTGAATTGCTAACACTGTCCTTACTCCAGGCGGGAGACGATGTTTGTTTATTTGTTAGGCTAACAATTAAATTTCTAATAAAAAAAGCCACCAGTTATTAAAACTGATGGCCGTGTTGAAGCAATTAATCGAACACTATTTTAGCTGCAGCCTAAACTATTGCCGCAGTTTAAACATTTGTAACAAGTGCCACTTCTTACGGTGATATGGCCACATGTATTACAAGCAGGAGCATCACCTTGCATAGATTTGTTTGCTGCACTGATTCCATCCAATCCTGTTTTTGGCTTTGTAGGACTTGCATCTCTGTGAGATTTTGTTCCATCTTGATTTGAATTGCCAAGAACTCTAACTTCACTTAATTCTGGAGTTCTTTCTCCAATTGTAGGTGTAGTTTGGTCCCATGCTTCATTTCCAAGATTCCCAACTTCTGGCTTATCCAATACATGAACTAAATCTGTTCTGCCTAAATATTCATAAGCTAATGAACGGAACATAAAATCAATAATTGAAGTTGTGGTTTTGATATTTGGATGATCTACCATTCCAGCTGGTTCGAATCTGGTAAATACAAATTTCTCAACATACTCTTCTAAAGGAACACCATATTGCAATCCAATTGAAATGGCAATAGCAAAACAGTTTAGCATACTACGCATCGTAGCACCTTCTTTAGCCATATCAATGAAGATTTCTCCTAAAGTACCATCATTGTATTCTCCGGTACGAAGGAATAATGCCTGACCATTGATTTTAGCTTTTTGAGTAAATCCTCTGCGTTTAGCGGGAAGAGCTCTGCGCTCAACAATCATAGCTAATTGACGCTTTAATGAAGTGTCGGCGCTACTTTGAACTCGTTTGTTCATTTCTTCCAACAACTCATCAATAGTCAATTTGCCCATATCTACAAATCCACTTTCCTGAAGTAAAGCTTCTGCTGTAGCTTCAGTTGTTTCATCAGAAGATTTTTTCTTCTTGTCAGATTTGTTGCTTAATGGTTGACTTAATTTTGATCCATCACGGTAAAGTGCACACGCTTTCAATCCTAATTCCCAACTTAATCGGTAAGAGTCAGCAATTTCTTCGATAGTGGCTTCATTTGGAAGATTGATAGTTTTACTGATAGCACCACTTAAGAAAGGTTGAGCTGCAGCCATCATGCGAATATGACCATGCGCATGGATAAAACGCTGACCAGTTTGTCCGCATTTGTTGGCACAATCAAATACTGATAAATGCTCGTCTTTTAAATAAGGCGCACCTTCTACAGTCATGGTGCCGCAAACATAAATGTTAGCTTCATCAATTTCTTCATCACTAAATCCAAGTGCTTCTAATAAGCTCCATTCAAAATCATGGTATTGATCTGCTGTAAATCCAAGACGTTGTAAACAAGGTTCTCCTAGGGTATACACATTAAATACGAACCCGATTTCAAAAGCGCTTCCCATTGCTGCATTCAATTTTGCAATTTCTGCAGGAAGGAATCCTTTAGCAGCCAATGTTACTTCGTTGATGTATGGAGCTCCTTTTAAAGTAGCGTTTCCTTTCGCGAAATTGACAATAGTTTCTATTTCTTGCTCTGAATATTTTAAGTTTCTTAATGCTTGTGGTACACTTTGGTTGATGATTTTGAA
>CALQJK010000147.1:0-5224 GCA_943330875.1 Chitinophaga pinensis | reverse complement strand
TGCTTTTACAGCAGCAAGTTTCATCGCCTCATTGATTTGTTTGGCTCTAACGTCTAAGGCTCCACGAAAGATATAAGGGAATCCCAAAACATTATTTACCTGATTGGGATAATCACTTCTGCCTGTTGCCATGATAACATCTTTTCGCGCACCCATTGCCATATCGTAGGTAATCTCCGGATCAGGATTAGCCATAGCAAAAACAATGGGATGTTTTGCCATAGATTTAACCATGTCTTGAGTGATAACATTCCCTACACTTAATCCAACAAAAACATCGGCATCTTTCATGGCTTTGGCTAAATCATAATCTTTGTATTTAGCGTCTACGCAAAACGGTTGTTTAAAGGCTTCGATATCTGCCCTTCCTTTGTAAAGAATACCTTTTCTGTCAAACATCATAAAGTTCCCCGGCTTCGCCCCCAGCGATTCATATAATTTAGTACATGCCATTGCTGCAGCACCTGCGCCATTGATAACGAAATGTACTTTGTCTATTTTCTTTTTCTGAATTTCGAGCGCATTTAATAATGCAGCAGCAGAGATAATGGCTGTTCCATGCTGGTCGTCGTGCATCACAGGAATATTGCATTGTGCTCTGAGTTCTTGTTCGATGTAAAAACATTCAGGGGCTTTAATATCTTCCAAATTGATGCCACCAAAAGTGGGCTCAAGAGATTTTACAATCTCCACAAATTTCTTTGGGTCGGTTTCGTTAATCTCAATATCAAATACATCAATGTCTGCAAAGATTTTGAAAAGCACTCCCTTGCCCTCCATAACCGGCTTGCTGGCGGCGGGTCCAATATTGCCCAATCCAAGTACAGCAGTGCCATTGGTAATGACACCAACCAGATTTCCTTTAGCAGTATATTTATAAACATCATCAGGATTAGCTGCAATTTCATTGCAAGGCTCTGCAACTCCAGGAGAATAGGCTAATGATAAATCTCTTTGTGTTTTAGCTTCCTTTGAAGGGATAACTTCAATTTTTCCAGGCCTTCCTTTTGAATGGTATTCTAATGCTTCTTGTTTACGAATTTGTTTTGCCATAATAAATATTTTAATCTAATTCACTCGCCGCTTCTATTATAAGTGATGTGCAATTTACACAAATAGAAGTCAAGTTGTTAAATGTTGATGTATTGTTAAGTTGAGCATTATTAAAATCATCTTATTGTATTTTATTTTCAAAAAGATTTCCGATGATAATCCCCAAATGTTCATTATTATTTTTACCAGTATTGTTCTTTATTAAAAGATTTGGTTGTTTAACAAGTCTTCAAAATTATCCCGCTTTCTGATGAGTAAGGTCTCATTATTTTTCACCATTACTTCTGCAGGTTTTAACCGGGAATTAAAATGAGAAGACATTTCAAACCCATAAGCACCGGCATTGTACATCAGCAAAAGATCGCCTTCTCTTACTTCATTAATGGTTCTGTCCCACGCAAAAGTATCGGTTTCGCAAATATTACCCACAACAGTGTATATTCTCGGAATGCCTTTTAAATTGGAGATGTTTTCAATGTGATGATAAGCATCGTACATCATGGGGCGAATCAAATGATTAAATCCACTATTCACTCCAACAAAAACTGTTGCCGGTGTTTGTTTGATAACATTAGCTTTTACAATAAAATAGCCAGCCTGACTTACCAAATACTTTCCTGGTTCAAACCATACTGCTATTTTTTTACCCTTTTCGTTTTCGAATTTCTTAAAGGCTTCCGCTACTTTTTCTCCTAATAGATTTACATCTGTTTCTTTATCACCGGGTTGGTAAGACACTTTGAAGCCACTGCCCAAATCAATATATTTTAAATCAGGGAAATGCTCAACCATATTAAACATCACCTCTAAACCCATCAAAAAAACATTGATGTCTTTGATCTCGCTTCCGGTATGCATGTGAATGCCTTCTATGTTCAGATTCGTGGTCTTTACAATGCGCTCGATATGTCTGATCTGGTGAATAGATATCCCAAATTTGCTGTCAATGTGTCCAGTAGAAACTTTAAAATTTCCTCCAGCCATAATGTGAGGATTCATTCTGATGCAAACAGGGTAAGTGTTTCCGAAAGTATTTCCAAATTGCTCAAGAATAGAAATATTATCAATATTAATATTCACGCCCAAAGCTTTAGCTTCAAGCATTTCATTGAAGTCGACACAGTTGGGTGTAAACAATATATTTTTCGGTTCGAAGCCTGCAAGTAAACCGATTTGCACTTCATTAATACTCACACAATCAAGGCAAGATCCTAAGGAAAGCAAGTGTTTGAGGATGTTAATATTCGTTAATGCTTTACAAGCGTAGAATATTTTAGCATTACAAGCTTCGAATGCGGTGGTTAGTTTCTTATATTGTTCAGTAATTTTCTCAGCATGATAAACATAAACAGGTGAACCATATTCATTGGCAATGTTTATTAATAAATCAGTTGATAAATTTTCCAATTTGTAATTGTAATAAAAAAAGGCATGTTGAGATGCCTTTTTTAGTGTTAAAAATTTCTTTTAAGATTCAGACTCGTCATGGGCATCATCTGTAGGTTCTGTTGAAACGATTTCATTATCTGTTTCTATGCTTTCAGAAGAGGGTTTCTCAATCACTTGCTCATTCTCCTCTGGTTCAGTAGCGTTATTCATTACCGTTGCTTTAACCAGTTCTTCCATAAGCACTTCGCTTATTTTTGGAAGTTCGCTTGCGCTGTTGATTCCAAAATAATCCATGAATGATTTAGAAGTCGCATAAATCAATGGCTTGCCAACAGCATCTTCATTTCTTCCTGAAATAATAATAAGGTCTTTTTCAAGTAATTTCTGAACAGCATAATCGCAATTCACTCCACGAATAGATTCAATCTCACTTTTGGTAATGGGCTGTTTGTATGCAATGATGGCTAAAGTTTCTAATGAAGCAGAGGAAAGTCTTTTAAGGAATTTATCTCCATTCAGTAATGCAACCGTTTTATGAAATTCCGGCTTGGTTAAAAATTGCCATCCGCCACCACTTTGTTTTAATTCAAAAGCATAAAATTCGGTATCATATTTTTCCTTGATGCCTTGTATTGATGATTCTATCTGGTCAAGACTTGCCCTGTTTTCTATAAAACCAAGCGCATTGTTTACCAATTCATTAATTTCTTCGGAAGACAATGCTTTGTCACTAGCGAAAATCAACGCTTCAATATGAGGTATTATTTGAGAAATTTCCATTTTAGTTGATTAGTTGTTCGATTAGTTGATTAGTTGGTATAGTCCAAGGACATTACATCCACAAATCAAATTACCCTTGTAAAGCCGCAGCGCCACTAACAATTTCCGTTAATTCAGTTGTAATAGCAGCTTGACGCGCACGGTTGTAGCTTATTTTCAATGATTTCAATAATTCGTTTGCGTTATCACTGGCTTTATCCATTGCTGTCATTCTTGCACCATGCTCGCTGGCATTGGCATCCAAAACTGCTTTATATAATTGTGTATTCAAAATTTTAGGCATCAACTCTTCAATCAAAACCTGTTGATTGGGTTCAAATATAAAGTCTGATTTTTTATTATTCTCAGATTTGGCAACTTTTTGAACAGGCAAAAAAGGTTCAGCAATGTATGTTTGAGAAGCGGCATTTTTAAATTCACTGTAAATAACTTCAACTGCATCGAATTCTTTATTGGCAAAAGCATCCATCGCATATTTAGCGGCAGCCTGAACCCTTTCGAATCTCAGGTCAGAAAAAATATCCCAATAAGTATTGACTACTTTAAAACCATTTTTGGTAAAGTATTCATACCCCTTTTTGCCAATAGGTAAAACTTGTACATTCCCTTTATCATCTTGGCGTTCATATTTTTCTTTAATAAGCTGCTTAGCCAGTTTAATAAGATTACTGTTATATCCCCCACAAAGCCCTCTGTCACTGGTAACAACAATAATCAAAACTTTTTCAATTGGTCTTTCCGCAGCCAAGTCCATAGATACATCGCCATCACTACTGCTCACAATATTGCTAAGCATTTCTTGCAATTTTTTCGCGTAAGGACGCATTTGAGTAACGGCATCCTGTGCACGACGTAGTTTTGCAGCACTCACCATTTTCATGGCTTTAGTAATTTGCTGGGTACTTTGTACACTTTTAATTCGATTTCTTACTTCTTTTAATGCACCACTCATAAGAGATTCAATTATTTGTAAAATTGGCCTATAATAAAATCAACCGCAATCTTATTTTTAAGCTGCAAATGTAGGGTAAATGGCCTGTAATACAAGTGAGTTTTTCGTATTTTATTTGGCTGCTGCTTATAGGTTTAACCAAGGAATTCAAGGTTGCATTTTTGTTTTTTTTAATTATTCCGCCATGATTATAGCAATTCGACTCTTTTTTAAGAGTGAATCTCTCAGAAATATGTAAAATAGGGGCAAACTTCCTTTACCTTTGCAGCCTGTCAATATGGCGATAAATTCATTAGTAGCATTGTATTTGACAAGCAGCAATCATTAAATCATTTAATACAGAATATCAAGCGGAAAATATGTTAGGACTCATATCAAAATTATTCGGCGGAAACAAGAGCGAAAAAGATGTAAAGAAAATCACTCCTCAGGTAGCAAAAATCAATGAGTTTTTTGCACAAATTCAATCCTTATCCAATGATGAATTAAGAGGCAAAACGGGCGAGTTTAAAAATCGTATTCAAGCGCATCTAACAGCTGTAGATTTATTAATTGCTGAAAAGAATTTGCTTGCAGAATCGATGCCAACAGAAGATATTGCTGGAAGAGACCAAGTATATAATGAAGTTGATGAACTAAAAAAAGAACGGGATCAACAAATAGAAGAAATTCTTTTGGAAATACAACCTGAAGCATTTGCCGTTGTTAAAGAGACGGGCAGACGTTTCAAAGAAAATGAAAAATTGGAATCTACGGCAACTGATCTCGATAAAGAATTGGCTGCCAAAAAGAATCACATTACCATACAAGGAGATAAATCTATTTTCCAAAATTCCTGGAACGCAGCTGGAAGCATCGTGAAATGGAATATGGTTCATTATGATGTACAGTTGATTGGAGGTGCGGTTTTACATTCTGGTAAAATTGCTGAGATGGCAACTGGAGAAGGTAAAACCTTGGTGAGTACTTTACCTGCTTATTTGAATGCACTTGCCGGCGAAGGAGTACATATAGTTACGGTAAATGATTATTTGGCTAAAAGAGATAGTG
>CALQJK010000146.1:0-5259 GCA_943330875.1 Chitinophaga pinensis | reverse complement strand
GCTAAACCCACCTGTACCAAATCCTTGTACTTTTACTTATGGAGTATGGTCTGCTTGTAATAATGCTGTTCAAGCCAGGACTTATAGCGCTAGTCCATCAGGTTGTACAGGCACGCCACCTAATGACAGTACAACAAGAAACTGTGGAGTTGTTATTCCTGGTTGCAATATTACAATAACTGAAACGCATCATTATCCAACTTCGCCTACTGCAAATAATGGATCAATAAAAATAAACGCTACTCCATCTTCTTCATCATTAAGTTATAGTATAGATGGAATTCACTTTCAGTCTGGTAATACATTTGACAGTTTAAGTGCTGCTGTATATCAAGTCATTGTGAGAGATAATAATTGTCAGAGCGCACCGATGCTGGTGAATTTAAATCCTTATACTCCTGTTGTTTCTCCTATTTTATACAACACATCAGCTGTAAACGATTTAGTATTTCCTAATCCATTCTCAAATTCAGTTCAAATACAGTTTACTCAGGAAAATCCTGACAAATTATACATCTATATTTATAATGATAGAGGACAATTGATTAGGAAATTCTTCAATGGACAATATGTTGACAGAGGAAGGTATGTGGTCTATTGGGACGGAACTGCTGAAACAGGTACACCATTGGCTAATGGCATATATATTTATTCCATAAAACAAGGAACTCAACTTGTAAAATCCGGCAAATTGGTTTTAATAAAATAGACTTGTTTGTGTAAACTTTTTTATTGTGCAAAAAAAGAGGTTGAATAAACTAGCCCACCATTTAAAACGGTGGGCTAGTTTATTTTAAATGGTGGGCTAGTTTGTGAAATAGACAACTCATAATGTTGTAATTTCACCAATAAAAAATCAAACCATGCAACAACAAAATTTCCAAAACCACATGCGCAAAGCTCCCAATGCTTATTATATTGGTTTGTTATTAGCGTTAATAGTACTAGTGTTTTCTTTTATTTATTGTAAGGATATTACTCAGTCATGGGATGAGATGTTACTTCCTGCTCTATTTATTAGTGTTTGTATTGGACTAATCTTCATTGGCTATTTTGCCCGAGCATTCGCATTGAAAGCACAAGACAGAGCCATCCGTGCAGAAGAAAATCTTCGTCATTTTTCAATAACAAGTAAATTATTAGACAGTCGGTTAACTATTTCTCAAATCGTGGCATTGCGTTTTGCATCGGATGAGGAATTTGTTGCCTTGGCTAAAAAAGCAGCAGACGAAAAATTATCTAATAAACAAATCAAAGAAGAAATTAAAAATTGGAGAGGGGATTATTATAGAGTTTAGTTGGTTGAAAGGTTGAATGAAAAATAGCTAGCAAATTTAAACTATTCAACTTTTAAACCAGGGAGCGACTTAAACCTTAAACTTATTAAACACCCGAAGGCACTACTTCCCACTAACTCCATCAACACTGATTTTCCCTGGGCCAATAATCAGCAGAACAAGGAATGCCGTAAGATAGATACAGTCCATTTGTCCTTCACCAAAAAAATGATTGTGATGAACTTTTACCAGCGCTACAGCCATGCAAATAATTATAGGAATGGTGGAAAGTCTCGTAAATAGTCCCAATAAAACAAAAAGAGCACAAAAGAATTCAGCAAAAATAACCAACAATAAACATGTTGTACTGCCCAATCCCAGCCAACTCATAAACTTCGATTGGTATGTCGCAAAATGAACTAATTTGTCATAGCCATGGTTCATCATCAAAATGCCGAAAACGAGTCGTAGTAAGAGTGTAGCAGCATTAAAAGCACCAGCTGAATAATTTGTTGAAATTAGTTTTCTCATTTTATTTTATTTAGTTGTGGAGTCGATTTTATCAATTATTATCATTAAAAATAAGTATTTTTTTTCTATCGGAAAGATACAATCTCAGCCCGCTTTGTTTTAAGTATTCATTTCATTGAAGGGAAAGCTGTTTTTTTTTCTTTTTCTTTGCATTTTGTAAAGTAGCTTTACCAATAATCAAATTAGAAAAGAATCACCATTATGGCTATAAAAAAAACTGTAATCTCACTTAGTATTATCTTCTCTTTTCTCTCCTCATTCGCCCAGCCCACACATCTTGTTCTCGATACAGAAAAAAAATATAAGGAGGCGAAGTCTTTTGTAAATCATAACGATTTCGAACAGGCATATCCACTGCTAAAAGAATTGAAGAATCAATATCCTGATTGTTCGAAAAGCGATTTTTCTTATATCAATGATGATGTCGATTATTTTTATATCGTTTGCGAATTATATTTACAGCTTTCTATTGCAGAAAAAGATGCCAATAATTATATCAGTGAGAGTAATAATAAATTCCGTGTACAGGAACTTTGTTTTCATCTGGGGCATTATTATTTTATAAATAAAGATTTTGAAAAAGCGGCTGATTTTTTTAGTCGCATAAAGTTTGAACATCTCAGTAAAGAAGAGGTGTTCAATGCCAAATTTGAATACGGGTATGCACTCTTTAATATTAAAAAATTCAGCGAAGCCAAGATTCTTTTTGCAGACTTGATTCCATTGTCTTCCAGTAAGTATTATTTCTCCGCCAATTATTATTATGGATTTATTGCTTATGCCGACAAAGATTATGATGCAGCATTGCAATCTTTTAGACTGGTAGAAAAAGTTCCGGAATACAATCAGGTTGTTCCTTATTATGTTGCTGAAATATTGTATTTGCAAAATAAAAAACAGGAGTCATTGGACTATGGACAAATCGTCTTGTCTGCTGGTGGAGATTTGTATTATAAAAGCAATTTGCAATTATTGGTTGCACAGCTTTATTTCGAAAAAGAAAATTTTTCCAAAGCACTTCCCTTTTTTGAACAACATGTAAATGATAATGATAAGGTATCAAAAGAAGTGATGTACGATTTGAGCTTTTGCTATTATAAAACAAATAACATAGCAAAAGCCACCGAGGGATTTAAGCAATTAAGTAGTGAGAGAGATTCTATGGGGCAAAACAGTATGTATCTTCTGGGCAGTTTGTATTTGAATATAGATGATAAACCCAATGCCAGAAGTGCTTTCCAATACAGTGCATATAACAGTACCAATAAAATTCAGCAAAAAATATCCTGTTTTAACTATGCCAAATTATCTTATGAATTGGGTTTTCAGGATGTAGCATTGAATGAAATCAAACAGTATATAGCTGCTCATCCAAATTCAGAATATGATGAAGAGGCAAAGCTGATTCTGGTAAATATCCTAGCTAATACAAATGATTTTACAGAAGGGTTGGCTGTTTATGCTACATTAAGCAATCCAAATTTAGCCCAGCAAAAAGTATATGCTAAACTTCTTTATGGGAAAGCCATTCAATTAATTAATGACCAACAAATAAATGATGCAGATGTTTTGCTGGATAAGATTATCAAAAACACACCTGCTTCTAACACTACTTCTTACGCTTCTTTCTGGAAAGGGGAAATAGCCTATCGCCAGCAAAAATATGATGACTGTATTTCCTTCACAACTCCTTTTCTGAACAGTAAAGTTCCTGCGCAAGGAGAGGCGAATTTTTCGCATGCGAAATATAATTTGGGCTACAGCTATTTTCAAAAAGAACAATTCAAACTGGCATTGACCCAATTTACGCCCATCTCCTTTGAGCCCCAATCTAATTCAACTTCATTTGAACAGGATGTTTTTGTAAGAATAGCCGATTGTAATTTTATGCTGAAAGATTATGCAAATGCAAATCTGATGTACGACAAAATAATCTCCTTCAATTTTCCTTCATCAGATTATGCCTTGTTTCAAAAAGCTATGATTGCAGGCGTAAAAAGCAGTACTGAAAAAATAAATTTATTAACTCAATTAAGCAGTTCTTTTCCTAACAGCAATTTATTAGATGATGCACAATTTGAAATGGCATTAACTTATATCGCCGACGAAAATTTCTCAAAAGCAATTCCTTATTTGAAAAGGTTGACCACTTCTAATAAAGCCATTAGCATCCGGCCAAAAGTGTATTTAAAACTGGGCTTAGCATATTATAATAACAACGACAATCTCAACGCTATCGATGCTTTCAAAGATTTGATAAAAAATTATCCGCAGTCAAATGAAGCTGAAGAAGCATTGCCTATTGTAAAAGATATCTACGTTGAAGAAGGATCTCCCGATGATTATTTTACGCTTTTAAGAGCCAATAAAATTTCGGTGAATATTAACGAAGCTGACTCCTTAGCGTATCAGGCCGCTTATAGGAAGTATGAAAAAAATGATGCTAAAATTGCAATAAATAGTTTGAATAATTATCTTTCTAAATATCCGAACGGATCATATGTAGTGGAGGCGAATTATTACTTAGGCGTTTGTTACGAGAAGGAAAAGGATTTCAAAAAGGCATTGACATCTTATAGTTTTGTTTCCGCACAAGGAGTGAGTGAATATTTTGAATTGGCTACACTGCAACTGGCAAGAATTTATTATTTCGAATCTCATGATTATAGTAATGCAAAGAAATCTTTTCAATTATTGTTGGCTAATGGCAACAATGAAGAAAATAAATTAGAAGCATTAAGAGGCTTGGTTCGCAGTTGTTTTCAATTGACGGCTTACGATGAAGCTAATGTCGCAGCGAAAGATTTGCTCACGAAAAAAGGCACCAGCACAGATGATAAAGCTATCGCATCATTGGTTTTAGGTAAATCTCAATTATCAACAAAAGATACCCTTGCAGCTATTGAATCTTTCAAGGCAGTAATGGTAATAAACAAATCCGCATGGGGCGCACAAGCGAGATATGAATTGGCTTTCAGTTATTTTTATTTGAATAATCTAACACTTGCAGAGAAGTATGCGTTGGCTGTAATTAAAGAAACAAGTTCTTATGATTATTGGGTTACCAAGTCCTATATTTTACTCGGAGATATTTTTCTGAAAAAGAAAGATTATTTCAATGCAAAAGCAACCTACGAAAGTGTAGCGAAGAATGCTTCTGTAAAGGAATTAAAAGATGAGGCAACTGAAAAATTAGTGCTGGTTGAAATAAAAGAACAGCAATCCTCTAAAATTAATAATAAATAATTGGTGCCATTTTTCTAATTACTGGTTATCCCAATTTATAAACGAATTTAAATTTTACGAAGTGAGTATTAAAAATAAAAATCTGTCGGGTATGAAATTTCTCTCCCTAATTTTTACGATGCTGTCGCTATTATTTTGCAGTGAATTAGTTGCTCAAAAAGATACAACTATCAAGCAATCTGTAACCGTAATTTCAGCGTACAAG
>CALQJK010000145.1:0-5260 GCA_943330875.1 Chitinophaga pinensis | reverse complement strand
CATGAGCTGCAACAGCTGCTGCTGCAATACTTCTGCCATCAAAAACTTCTCTGCTGAGATTAATCGTTTTATTTATGGGGTTATAATGATCGCTTAAACTCCCTTCTACAGAAATGACTTGAACATCGTAAATGCCATTGTCTTTCAGCATTTTTTGAGCCACTTCTTGTCCGCTGAAATGACTTGAAGTATCCATAGCGCTATACTCTTTAAACTTACTTTTCAATCTGAATTGTACGGCCATTCCGATTACCATAAAAATTACAGATATAAAGATGATTCCAATTGTCATTGTTATAATTTTTTCAAAACAATAATGACAAAAATTGTTCCGAGGTTAAATACTGACAAAATAGCAAGTAAGTTAAACCCGAATTTTGACCAAATAAAATTAAAAAAGGAGTGAATTGCTTCACTCCTAAATGCTAATAAAAAATATGTGCCAATTTTATGTCAATATTCAAGTCTTCTAACCTTTCAACATCCCACTACTTGTACTGTACACCCAATCCATTAGCCAAATCAGTCATTTTCTTCAACCCTTCTTCAGGAAGATTGCCTTTTTTGAAATCGGCCAATATTTCAGGATATTTATTTTCCATTTCCATCAAGAAATGTTCTTCAAATGCTTTTACATTTTTAACGGCAATGTTTTTCAATAATCCCTGTGTACCTAAATAAATCATGGCAACTTGCTTTTCTACTGAAAAAGGAGAATATTGAGCTTGTTTTAAAATTTCCACATTTCTTGCTCCTTTATCAATAACGTTTTTAGTAGCGGCATCTAAGTCACCTCCGAATTTAGAGAACGCTTCCAACTCACGGTAAAGCGCCTGGTCTAATTTTAATGTACCGGCTACTTTTTTCATTGACTTAATCTGCGCATTACCACCCACACGACTTACCGAAATACCCACGTTAATTGCCGGACGAATACCTGCGTTAAACAAGTTGTTTTCCAGGAATATTTGTCCATCTGTAATAGAAATCACATTCGTTGGAATATATGCAGACACGTCACCAGCCTGTGTTTCAATAATTGGAAGGGCTGTTAATGACCCGCCGCCTTTTACTAAATGTTTGATTGATGCTGGCAAATCATTCATCTGACGAGCGATTTCATCTTTCGATACCACTTTTGCGGCTCTTTCTAATAAACGACTATGTAGATAGAACACATCACCTGGATAAGCTTCACGGCCTGGTGGGCGACGAAGTAATAAAGACACTTCACGGTATGCTACCGCTTGTTTAGACAAATCATCATAGATAATCAATGCTGGTCTGCCGGTATCACGGAAAAACTCTCCGATGGCAGCTCCTGCGAATGGTGCGTAGAACTGTAATGGTGCGGGTTCTGATGCAGAAGCTGCAACAATGGTCGTATATTCCATTGCGCCATTTTCTTCCAAAGTTTTCATGATTCCAGCAATCGTAGAAGCCTTTTGGCCGATTGCCACATAAATACAATATACAGTCTTACCTGCTGCGTAAAATTCTTTTTGATTGATGATGGTATCAACCGCAATAGCAGTTTTACCCGTTTGGCGATCACCAATAATCAACTCTCTTTGTCCACGACCAATAGGGATCATCGCATCAATAGCCTTAATGCCAGTTTGAAGCGGTTCTTTTACGGGTTCTCTGAAAATTACACCAGGGGCTTTTCGCTCCAGGGGCATTTCATACAATTCGCCCTTAATCGGACCTTTTCCATCAATTGGTTCACCTAAAGTATTAATTACACGACCACACATCCCATCTCCAACTTTTATGGAAGCGATTTGTGAGGTACGCTTTACTTTGTCGCCTTCTTTAATATCACCGCTGTCTCCCATCAACACCACGCCCACATTATCTTCTTCAAGATTCAGTGCGATTGCTTTTACACCGTTTTCAAACTCAACCAATTCGCCGGAACGTACATTGTTCAAGCCATAAACACGTGCAATACCATCTCCTACTTGAAGTACGGTTCCAACTTCTTCCAAACTTGCGCCTACATTGAAGTTGCTTAATTGCTGACGAAGAATCGCCGAAATTTCATCTGGTTTTATTTCTACCATAGTTTTAAAATTAAATTGTGATGTATTGATGAAAAATGCTAATTATAAGTTGTTTTTCATTCAACAATACAATGTGCTTAAAATTGGGTGCAAAGGTAGGGTTGATAGGGTGAACTTCAAAAAAAAGAAAGAACAAATAGTAAAATAATAAAAGTGATTAATTTAGAGGAAATATTTTTTGTGAAAATGCAATTTAAATATTTCGCAAAATAGCCATCATACCGAAAAAAATGTAAATTACATCCCGTTTAGAGGGTACCCAAATGCTCCATTAAACCATTACTTATTAAGAAAAACCGCTCTTCATAATCATAAAACAGGATATGATGAGTAAAATCGAATTTTTTATGAAAAAGATATTCTTTTGTTTGTGCCTTTTTTGTTCAATAATCGCTAAGGCTCAGGTAGATGACAATACTATTGTGGCGATGAATCTGGTTACAAAAAATCAAACGGCTATCGGCTTATCGACTACTGATTTGAGTAATATCATTGTGAGTAATGCTTATTTTGATAAAACCACCAACTTAATGATGGTTTATTTACAACAATCGCATTATAATTTGCCTGTTTATAATCAATTGCAAGTGCTGGCATTTAAAAACGATGTGCTAGTTTCCAATTCCGGTTCCAGAATAAAAGCGATAGAAAAAATTACAAAAGGAAACAAAGGCATTCCACAGATTTCTGCGGAAATGGCTGTTATGACCGCATTATCTGACAGAAAGCTACCAACAACCCAAAAACCAATAGTTGTTGGTAGTGAGAAAAATGGCCATCTGGTTGTATTTGACAACATGGGAATTTCAAGAGAAAACATTACAGCTGAATTAATGTGGGTTCCCCTTGAAGACGGTAAAAAAGTAGTGCTGGCTTGGCAAGTTTATATTATTCCGGTTAGCTCTTCTGATTATTGGATGATAAGAATTAATGCAATTGATAACAGTATTATTGGAGTAAATAATCTTACTGTTTATTGCAATTGGGATGATCATTCAAAAGAGAAACTTTCAAAAAAAAATAGTCCTCAAAAAGATGTAGAAAAAAATAATGCTCCAGCCACTTTGTTTGACTTGTTTGACATTAGAGCTTCCAATCAAAAGCAACAATCAAGTTCAAGACCTTCCATGATTAGCAATGCGACTTATCGGGTTGTTCCTTTTCCTTACGAAAGTCCAAAGCATTTTACAGACACAACTGCATTAGTTACGAACCCATGGTCTGCTGCACCAGGAAATGCTACAACATTGAACTGGCACAACAATGGTACAACCGATTATATTTACACCAGAGGAAACAATGTTTGGGCACAGGAAGATGCCAATAATAACAATGGAACAGGAACCCCTGCAACATCTACCACAACAGTTGATCCTTTGAATTTTAATTTTGTCCCCAACTTTACGGTTACACCTACTCAAACTACTCCTGTAAAAAACCAGCAATTCAATATTACCAACTTGTTTTATTGGAATAATATTATGCATGATGTCATGTACCAATATGGATTTGATGAAGTGTCAGGAAATTTTCAGGCATCAAATATGGGACGAGGGGGATCAGGAAATGATTATGTTTTAGCAGACGCTCAAGATGGAGGAGGAACATCTAACGCAAACTTCGCTACACCTGCAGATGGTACCAGTGGAAGAATGCAAATGTATTTGTGGGGCGGAACTCCTCAAAAAGATGGAGATGTTGACAATGGTGTAATGTGTCATGAATATGCTCATGGTATAAGCAACAGACTAACCGGCGGACCATCTCAGGCTGGATGCCTTCAGAATAATGAACAGATGGGTGAAGGATGGAGCGACTATTATGGATTGATGTTTACACAAGATTGGGCTAATTCAGATACTAGTTCAGGTCGTCTATCATCAAGACCTGTAGGAACTTATGCTAATAATCAATCCCCAACAGGAGCCGGTATTCGTACTCAAAAATATTCTACAAACCTTACAGTAAATAGCAGAAAATATGCAACTAGTATCTCAGCAGAATCTCACACACGAGGTGAGATATGGTGTGCTACATTATGGGATATGACTTGGAATATTATTACGCAGCTAAACTCCATCAATCCAAATTTGTATGATGCAAATGGTGGTGGGGGTAATACTATTGCATTAAAATTAGTAACTGAAGGAATGAAACTACAGCCCTGTAGCCCAGGTTTTATAGATGGCAGAAATGCCATTCTTAAAGCAGATCAAATTCTTTATGGAGGGGCTTATAGTTGCGCGATTTGGGAAGCCTTCAGAAGAAGAGGAATGGGGCCATTGGCATCACAAGGATCTTCAAATAGTGTAACAGATCAGGTAACAGATTTTACCTTAGGAACAGCAAGTTTACAACTAACCGAAAGCGTTAGTCAGGTACCTGAAGGACAAACCATTACTTTTACCAACACACTTACCGCAGGAAATTGTGCTGCAGTTGTAAATTTTAAACTTACTGATACACTTCCAAGCAATGTTACTTATGTCAGTGGCGGAACTTACACTACCAGTAACCGTGTAGTGAGCTTTGTCGTAAACTTGAATCCTGGACAAACGCAAGCCTATGCATTCACTGTAAGGTTAAATACAGGTTCTTATTATCCTACCATCTCGCTTTTTGAAGACTCTGTTCCTGGCTTCATAGTTCCTCCGACATGGACAACAACTTCAACAACTGCGACAAATTGGGATGTATCTTCTGCAAGAAGTTACAGTCCTACAAATTCTTATTTCTCATCAAATCTTGATGTTCCCTCAGATGAGAAATTAACCTTAACTAATGCTATCAATTTGGGAGCTAATCCACCTAGCCTAACTTTTCGTCACTGGTATAACGCAGAGTCAACTTATGATGGTGGCGTTTTAGAAGTTAGTACAAACAATGGAGTTACCTGGACAGATATGTCAGCTAATATTATTTCTGGAGGCTATACTTATTTAATGGACACTTCAACTATTTTAAAAACTCGTAAAGCATGGACAGGAAGTAGCAACGATAAATTCATAAAAACAAAAGTAAGGTTAACTACTTACGCCAACCAAAATATAAAAATCAGATTTAGATTTACTTCTGATGAAGGCACGGCAAATGAAGGATGGTATGTTGATGATATTGCCATAAAAGATCAGGCAGTAGTAGAGATGCAAAGTAATTTATTTAATGCTGCATTTGCAAGAGTAGCAACAAGTGAT
>CALQJK010000144.1:0-5290 GCA_943330875.1 Chitinophaga pinensis | reverse complement strand
TATTAAGTTATTAATATGAACTCTTGATAAATAGAGCTGGGTAGCACTTGAAGGTGAAGTAGTAGAAAAATAAATATAATTATTGACTTCATCTATGGCTTTTATTTGAGCAATATCATAATCACCTTTAGTCAGATTGGTAACTGTTTTTCCATCTCTGCTGATTTTGTAAATATGTCGCCAGCCATCCTTTTCACTCACCCAAAGAAAATCTTGTTTGTTGTTAATCCAATTCCATCCAGAAGGATCTTCCGCATTTAAATCTACCCATGCAAGATCATTTTCTGCCCAAAAAGTATGACAATTCGCATCTAAGGTATTGCAATACATCAACCTGCTTTCTTGTTGTTTTCTATCCAATTGCTGAACAATTAACTCATCATTATTACTCCATTCCATTCTTGGCAAATAATGTTGACGTGCATCTCCTTCAATCCTCATCCACTTTGTAAATAAATTTACCAGAGATACTACACCAATTCTCACCGATGAAGGGGACTCTCCCACTTTTGGATATTCTACCGGAATTATTTTGGAATAAACAGAATCTGTGCTATTCAACATGTAAAAGTCTCTTGTTTTTGTAGCGTCTACTTGCCAATAGGCTATTTGTCTGCTGTCCGGAGACCACCTGAATCCATCTCTACAACCAAACTCTTCTTCATAAACCCAATCAAAAGTTCCGTTAATTAATTTACGTGTACCGTCAACCGTTAGTTTTTTGATATTGCCAGTTTCAAGATCTTCAGCATAAATATTGTGTTCACTTACATAAGCAACAAGCTTGCTGTTTGGAGAAAATTTCGCAAACATCAATGATTGAGAAGGCAACCCTTTTCCTATTTGTCGAAGTTGATTTTTGGCCACATCAAAAATCCAATAATCTCCTCTGGTATTATACCTCCAGACCTTCGCCGTATTTACAAAAAGAAGCAACTTTCCATTGTCAGTGCTGAAAGAATAAGACTGTGGGTTTAAGGCCTTGCTTGTACTATTCGGTGTCAATTGCTCTTTTTTAATTAAAATGGTTTGGCCTTCTTTTTTGGGATCTATTTTTACCAAGTTGCCATCAACTATCTTCGTATATCCTAAGCCATCTGAGGTCCAGACAAAATTATTTCGTTGTGCAACGCCTTGTTGAACAATTATGAAGGCAATTATTAATACTATGCTTTTACAATATCTCATAACGCAATATTTGATGTTAATATTAATTGCTAAAGTAAGAAATAGTATTTCTTAAACACCGATTAACTATAAAAAGAAACTTATTTTTGTCAAGCTACAGTAAAATGGAAAACGTAAAACTTCGTTTAGATAAATATTTATGGTCGATCCGCTTGTTTAAAAGCAGAACAATAGCTTCAGAAGCCTGTGAAAAAGGAAGAGTGAAATTAAAAGAAGAAAGTTGTAAGGCATCAAGAAATGTTGCAGTTGGAGATGAATATGAAGTCAGAACACCAAATAAAAAATGGGTAATAAAAGTAAATGGACTTTTACACAATAGGGTTCAGTATGCTGAAGCCGTTAATTTCTATACAGATTTGACTCCTATTGAAGAACTGAACAGAATAAAATTTGAGGCTGCAGTATTTCATACCGGAAAACGATTGAGTAAATCAGGCAGACCAACAAAAAAGAATAAGAGAGATTTAGATGATTTTTTGGAGATTTGACAAGAAGATTATTTATAAATCATCAACCTATTTCAACCTAAAAAAACAAAAATGACAATTGATATCATCACCGTTGTTCCTGATTTATTGAGTGGACCATTTTCTCATTCTATTATGAAACGTGCTCAGGACAAAGAGTTGCTTAAAGTAAATGTGATAAATCTCAGAGAATACACGACCTACCCACGCGCTCAGGTGGATGATTATCAATTTGGTGGAGGAGCAGGAATGGTAATGATGGTGGAACCTTTGGTAAATGCTGTTGAAGCTTTACAAAGTAAAAACAAGTATGATGAAATCATTTTTTTGACCCCTGATGGGGAGACTTTTAATCAAAAAATGGCCAACCATCTTTCCTTAAAAAATAACCTGCTTCTAATTTGCGGGCATTATAAAGGTGTTGATCAACGTTTCAGAGACCATTTTGTAACAAAAGAAATTTCAATTGGTGATTATGTATTAAGCGGCGGAGAATTGGCAGCGGCAGTACTAACGGATGCGATTGGACGATTAATACCTGGCGTCTTAAATGATGAAAGTTCTGCATTATGCGATTCTTTCCAAGATAATTTATTAGCGCCGCCTGTCTTCACCAGGCCTGAAGTATTCAGAGAGTGGAAAGTGCCGGAAGTGTTGATGAGTGGCAATCATAAAATCATTGAAGAATGGCGTTATGAACAATCTGTGCTGCGCACAAAAGAAAGAAGACCTGATTTACTTGATTAGTTTTTACGAACCCATACATATTCCGCAAATCCTAAAAGATCCCAGAAAATATTTCCTTGTAGTTTTTTTCGGCTAAGCATATGGCTAATGATTCTAAAAGGCATGGCCATCATGAACCAAATATTTCTTCTTATTCCTCCCTTTATTACTTTGCAATTATTTTTTTCGAATAATGCAGTGAGTTCCTTCACCGAATAAACCCTTACATGGGTATCATCATCCTTAAAATTCAACGTGCCATGCATCGAAGGTAATGTTGTACTCTTTATGCCAGGATATTCAATATATAAAAAACCTCCTGAAACCAACTTTGGCAAAAGGGCCTCAATTACTTTATCGCCATTATATAAATGCTCAATTACATGAACCATCCAAATGCCATCAAAATAATTATCCTGGATGGAAGACATGTCGAGCTTGGTTAAATCCATTTCGTAAAATCCAGTCATTAACGCAAAGTCGGCATCGCTGTTATTGTAATCACGTTCCAGATCCACTCCATGGTATTCGCAATTCGAAAAAACACTTTTTATTTTTGTAGCAGAATGATTGCCAGCCCCAATGTCCAATAATCTAAATGGTTTACTGCCAAAGGACTTTTGGAGAAAAGAAATTTTAGATACAAATGTTGATGCAAAAGCCTTTAGTTTCATTTTTCTGTCGTGTTGAAGCCATTATTACGGCTTTGTTATTCGCAAATATAATTATTCAAGAAACAATTATATAGGTTCAGCAATATTTTTCATAAAGTAAATGCGAAAATCCGTTAACATTGTATTTATAAAAAAATATATTATGACTACCTTTTCAATTCAAGGCAATATTGTAGATATCAAATCCCAAACAATTTTTTGGGGAACGGTAAATGTCTCAGATGGTGTAATTGTATCGATTTCAAAAGAAGGAGAAGAAAAAAAAGAGGATCATTTCATTTTACCTGGCTTTATTGACAGCCATGTTCACATTGAAAGCTCTATGCTCGTTCCTTCTGAATTTGCAAGACTTGCAGTTGTTCATGGTACAGTAGGAACAATCAGTGATCCTCACGAAATAGCGAATGTATGCGGTATGGAAGGCGTACGTTACATGATTGAAAATAGTAAAACAGTTCCTTTCAAATGTACTTTTGGCGCTCCGAGTTGTGTACCTGCAACTGTTTTTGAAACTGCCGGTGCCACAATTGATACTGAAGATATTGATACGCTTTTGCAAATGCCGGAAATAAAATACTTGAGCGAAATGATGAATTTTCCTGGTGTGCTGCATGATGATGATGATGTCATGAAAAAAATTGCCAGCGCAAAAAAATATAATAAACCTGTAGATGGCCATGCTCCTGGATTACGAGGAGATGCTGCTAAAAAATATATCAGCGCAGGAATTAGCACAGACCATGAATGTTTTACGGCAGAAGAAGCTTTGGATAAATTAAAATATGGCATGAAAATTCTTATCAGAGAAGGAAGTGCCGCTAAAAACTTTGAGGCCTTAATTGATTTGATGAACGAATATTCAGACGTGATGATGTTTTGCAGCGATGACAAACATCCTGACAGTCTTGCTGCTGGACATATCAATCAACTTTGTGCAAGAGCCATAAAAAAAGGAATCGATGTTTTTAAAGTTTTAAAAGCAGCTTGCATCAATCCAGTGGAACATTACAAAATGGAGGTCGGTCTTTTACAACCCAATGATCCCGCTGATTTTATTGTAATCAAAAATCTTACTGATTTTGAAGTGAAGAAAACTTTCATCAATGGAATACTGGTTGCTGAAAATGGCACTTCATTCCTTAATCCAGAACCTGCCAGCATTATCAATCAATTTGATTGCAATGAAAAAGAAATAGCTGATTTCGAAATGCCCTATAATGGTGAAAAAGAAATACCTGTAATTGAAGCGTTGGATGGTCAACTCATTACCAACAAATTAATGGTCAAACCTAAAGTAATTAATGATTTTATTGTTTCGGATATTGAACAGGATATTTTAAAAATAGTGGTGGTCAATCGATATCATAATGCTCCTGTCGCTAAGGCTTTTATAAAAAACATTGGAATAAAAAAGGGCGCGTTGGCCTCCTCTGTTGCGCATGACAGTCATAATATTGTGGCGGTAGGAACAGATGATGAAAGTCTTTGTAAAGCTATAAATGCAGTGATAAAATGTGGGGGTGGTGTGAGTGCTGTTGACAACCATTCAGAAAAAGTATTAGGATTACCTGTCGCAGGACTAATGAGCACCGATAATGGGTATGATGTTGCCGCAGCTTATACCGCCATTGATGAATTTTCTAAAAAAGAACTAGGAAGCCAATTGAGCGCTCCGTTTATGACTTTATCTTTTATGGCTTTATTGGTAATCCCTCATTTGAAATTAAGCGATAAAGGATTATTTAATGGAGATGAGTTTTGCTTTATATAATCATATAGTTATAGTTCTTATCGCCTGTTTTGGCACTGTTTATCGTATTTGATTAGTTGCTGGTATTCACTCAAGGGCATTTCAGCTAAAATAATTCCTGAAAAAAGGAATCAAAATTGGTAATACTAACTTATTTATTTTAGATTTGTTTGTTGATTTATACCCTCTTAAAGCATTTACAATATAGTCATGTGTTAATATAGTTTTTAAAGTTTGGTCACATGTTATAGCCTTTTTTATCGTTCTATGTTGGCAGGAGCCAACTCCGATGGCTATTTCGTGTGATAACATTCAACGAATCATAGTTGATCGCTGAAACTCTAATTACACAAATAAATAGTCAACTAAGTAAATCATAAATAATGATCATAAATTTAAGCGCTCAGCATTCATTGGTAAGTAATTGGGTAAGTGAGTTAAGAGATGTTGAAGTTCAACATGACAGACTTCGTTTTAGAAGAAAC
>CALQJK010000143.1:0-5299 GCA_943330875.1 Chitinophaga pinensis | reverse complement strand
AGAAATATATTTGAATGGGTGTAATTGACAAAATCTGAGGCCAATTGAAATGAATCTGAAAATTGCATGGAGCTTTTTTATAGAATGTAGTTTGTTAATCTAATCGTGTGTAAAAATAAGGGGAGGGATGGTCCTACTGAAATATTATTTAAACCAATGTTGGAGTTGTTTTCACTCTAAGAAAATGTCTATTAAACATTTTTCAGCAAGGTTTATCAGAGGATAATAAAATCGAATAAAATAAATCCGATACTGCTATCAATAGTTTGTATTTAAAATGCCGAGTGAGTAATTTAACTCTAACGCGGCTTTTTTCTTTTTGATAAATAATTCGTTAAGTTTTAATTGTGAATTGATATAGCTCATTTCACGACTGTTGATAATGAATAGAGAACTTTCCCCCAAATCAAACATGGTCTTTTCTGCCAACCATAGGTTTTCATAGTTTTTCACTGTGCTTTGATATAAGTCGTATTGTTTGACGAAGCTCTTCAATTCATTTATAATCGATTTTGTTTTATTTACTAATTCAGTTTGTTTGTTTACATTTTCATACTGAGTATTTTGAATTTTAATTTTAGCCATCCTTAGTTCTCCACGTTCTTTACGAAGAAACAAAGGGAATCCAAAGCTAAATCCCCATTTGTAATTATTGAAGTTTCCGAAGTCAATGTTGTTCGGGTTGAACAAGGGGTTGTAATTAAAGTTTAAACTGGGTTTTAGTTTATCCTGTTTTACTTTTTTGTCAATATCCAATTGTTGTAATTTATATTGGTATATTTTTAATGTAGGATGATTTTTTATCTGATTATCAAAAAATGAATCGTAATTAGCCACATCGTAATTAGTTGTATTGTCTGAAGATGTTGCTTCTGGAATTGTTTTTTCTGAAAGTTCAAGAGGGATATTATTTTCCAACCATAAATAATTTGAAAGTAATAAGCTTTGTGTTTGGTATTCCAATTCCGATTGCTGGTAACTTAATAATCTCTCCTGAAGTTGTATGTTGGCTTCTACTGTGTCGATATAAGGCCTGTCCCCAAATTCTGCAGTCTTTTTTACTGCATTAAATCTCTCCTGTGCAATACCAATACTGTTTTTTAAAACTTGTAAATTACTGTAAGCAAATTGCCAGTTCCAATATGTTTTACCTGCATGGTACATTAATTCATTCAACAGGTTTGATTTTTCAAACTCACTCATCTTTTCAAAAAGAATTGCTTTTTTTAAAGTTGCTCTTCTTTCATCAATTATTAAGCCTTGCAAAATGGGCAGGGAAACCTGTGAGTATATAAGCCCCTGACTTGGCAACTTGTTTTCGGGGTTTAAGTACAAGCCATTGTTATTTTCATAGCCCAATTTAAAATCTACTCCATACCAAGTAGGAATAACTAATCCACCAACTGATGAGTTAAAATAAGTTGTGTTGTCGTAAAATTTATTTCTCGTATCATAAAATAACTTAGGATCAAAACCTCCATTAGCAGTTTGTTTATTGGCATTAGCATTTTTTGAAATTAAGCCAGCTTGCTTTGCAATTGGATGAAATATCTTTACTATTTTCAAAAAGTCATCCTGACTAAAAACAATAAAATTGTCATTTTGAGAAAATGATTTTAAAGAAAACGTAATTAAAATAAAAAGAAAGACAGTCTTATTTTTTAGTTTCATTTTTTGAAATTATTTTTTTGTAATAATCAGGAGGAAATCCGTTGATTTGCCTCCATAACTCATACCAAATGGGGACTTCTTTTAACAAGGTTATGGTGTTTGCTCCTGCTCCAATTCTTATTTCACGGGGCCATTTGATACCGCCTTTTTTTTCAGACACCAAAACTCTGTATTTCCCGTTTTCACTGATAAAGTTATCTATAGCTACAATTTCGCCAGAATAAGTGCCAAATGAAATGCCTGGCCATCCTGAAAATATTATTGAAGGCCAACCATCAAATTGAATTTGAATGGGCTGTTTTTTTTCAAGCAACGGAATATCCATTGGATTAACAAACATTTCTACTGCAAGTTCATAATCTGAAGGCATAATGCTTATGATTTCAGTTCCTTCTTTTACCGTTTCACCCACACCTGATTGAATAGCTTTAGTTATATAGCCATCCTGAGGAGCTAGAATATAATACATACCGGATCTGATACTATAACTTACGTATTGATTCTGGAGTTTTGATACCATCGCTTCTGCATCATACATATTAGAAAGTGTAGCAAATTTATCCGCTTCAGTTTTTGAAATTTTATCTTTATAATCTGCATTAATACTTTGTAATTCAATTAAAGCATTTATTACCTCATTTTTACTTGTTATGAATTTGTTTTCCTGAGCAATTACTTTTGCTTTTGTCTCTTGAAGTTTCAGTTTTCTTGATTCATATTCTGTTAGTGATTTTAACCCGTCTTTATATAATTGTTCAATACGATTGAGTTGTTCTTTCGCGACTCTATAATTCACTTCAGCCGCAGCAAGGTCTGCACTGTCACTTGAGACTTTTAATCTGGATTGAATCAGTTTGTTCTCAGCTTGTTCTAACTTTAGTTTTCTGACATTAATTAATGCATCAATCTGATTGTCATTCGACATAGCTTTATTCATGTAAGATTGAACAGCAGACTCTTTAGATTTCAACTGGCTCTCTGTGTTTTCTACAAGGCCAGGATCCAGATAATCTTCTTTGATTTCAGAAATATATAAAATAGTATCCCCCTTTTTTACAAATTGACCTTCCTGTACATGCCACTTTTCTATTTTTCCTGCTATAAGGGAGTGAATGGTTTGTGGCCTTTGTTCAGGCTTCAGTGCTGTGACTTTTCCAAATGAACGTATATTCTGTGTCCATGGTAAAAATAAAATAATCAGCAAAGTTAATCCAAGTCCATAAAAAGTTTTAATCAGTTTACTGCTCGATTTTCTTTTTGATAATTCAATAAAGGATTGATGTTTCGAAAGATCAATATCCCTTTCATTGCTATGGTTGTCTATGTTTAACATGAATATAGATAATTACGAATTGATTAATTTTCCATTCTCTAAATGGATGACATCGTCACATTTATTTTGCAGTTGCCGGTCATTTGAAATAAAGATTAAGGTCCAACCATTTTTTTTATCTGTTAAAAAATCAATGATTTTATTTCGAATGTCATCTTCGATGCAGTCAATGTGATTTTCAATTAATAAAAGTTTGGGCTGATTGACAATGCTTCTCGCTAAGATTATTCTTTGGATGATGCTTTTAGAAAGTTTGTTTCCGGAAATATCGATATGGTTATCTAATCCCTTGGGCAGAGATTTGATGTAGTCATTCAGAAATACTTGATTGATAGCCCATTTTACATCATCGTTTTTGATGTTATTTCTACCCAGAGTGATGTTTTCGTACAAAGTGCCTTCAAAAATTGTTTCCTCATTTAATCCGTTTCCAATACTCTTGTAGAGTTCGGGAAGATTGTAATTGGCAATTGGGAATCCATTGATACAAATGCTTCCTTGTTGTGCAGAGTATAAGCCAGAAATAAGATGTAAAAGAGTAGATTTTCCTGAACCATTGCTTCCAGTTAAGCAATAGTTTTTATTTTTATCAAACCGACAGGTAACTCCCTTCAATACAGGATTGTTATTATTATAGCTAAAGACAAGATTGTCTATTTCAACAGACAATGGTTCTTTGAATTCATGATTAATTGTTGAATGCGTTTCTTTTCCATCGATTTCAATATCCATAACTTGACCGATTTTTTCCAGAGAAGTAAAAGTGTCAAAAACATTGTCAAGATTTAAAATTAGTTTTTCGGCAGAATCGATAACGAGCAATATGATTATTTCTGCAGCAACAAACTGACCAATATTCATTTGTTGGTTTAAGACAAGTAAGCCACCAATTAATAATAGACCAAGTGCTATAAACATTTTAAAAATTAATAAAAGAATGTATTGTTTTTTCAAGATCTTAAAATGATTTTCTCTTGATTTAAGATATCCTAAAACTCTTTCATCAGTTTTTGATTCTGGTAAATTCGTAATTCCTGCTAGTTTGAATGAATCTTTTGAGCGCGCTAATTCTTCAAGCCATGATACTACTTTGTATTTATAGCTCGATTCTTCATAACTGGTTTGCATTCCTTTTTTTGAGGTTAGTTTGAAAATTAAAAAGACAAGCAATAAAAGTAAAACACTGAATATGATAAAAAATGGATGATATAGAGATAAAAGTACAAGTCCAAATGTGATTTGAAGGATAGCTGAAGAAAAATCGATAATGATTTTAGCTAAACTTTTTTGAAGCGTAATGATATCAAAAAATCGATTAACCAATTCGGGCGCATAATATTTGTTAATAGCTTCGAACTTCATTTTCGGGATTCTATAAGTAAAATCAAAAGCGGCACGAGTAAATATTCTTTGCTGAAAAATCTCCATGATTCGCATTTGCATGAGTTGCATATATCCTCCAATCGCTATACCTGTTATAACTATTCCAACTAGTACCATCCATGCGATGGAAAAACTTCCTGCTTGTATCAAATTTATTATTGACTGAATGCCTAATGGTAAGGAAAGGGCAATGACGCCTTTAAAAAATGAATAAGTATAAACTTGATAAATTTCTTTTTGATCTGGCTTTAATAATAGCCATAATCTCTGGTATGGGGTTTTCATGTATTTATGTAGCTTTTTTTTGTCACATGTTATAGCCTTTATTATCATTCCTAGTTGGTTTGAGATTTCTCTATTGGCTATTTCATGGGATATTTTTTATAGTTTCCAATGCCATTTATATTCTTTTATCAGTTCCACTGATTTTTCACTAGCCAGTTTTAAAATTACTGTTATAGTTATCTATTTGTGGTTAAGTTACTCGAATGTATTGAAAAAATATGTGAATTTGCTTCTTCGATAATCGTTGAAATTAAAATTTCAGGCGCCTTAAAATTGGGGCTAAATAAAATATAGCCAACTTTATTTCTCAAATAGGGGATATAAGAGATTTTATTTAAGTTATAATTCTTGGTCAACAAAACTCCAAGAATTATAACTTTTCAGTGATTAGATGAATATTACCTGTCCTGAAGTAATGTTGTGAATACCGCCAACTATTTCAATTTGGTTTTCGGTTACCATCTCATTTAAAATTTGACTTTCTGCTGTAATTCTACTCATTGCTTTCTTGACATTTATCATAGCTACATTTTCAACGAAATCTGCATTACTTGAATTTCTTATATCGGCAGTTGTTTTTTCAGCATCTACAGCAGGTTTTATTTTTCTCACTAAAGTAGTAAGGTT
>CALQJK010000142.1:0-5324 GCA_943330875.1 Chitinophaga pinensis | reverse complement strand
GGAAAAATAGCCGTACCAGTAGATGTTGGTGTACCTGAAACCAAACATAAAAAATTACCATTACCATTTGCAAGTGTACCTGCTTGAAGTACTGCGCTTAATCCCAACACACCCGTTGAAGATATTGCAGAACCTATCGTGTAAGGAGCGCCGTTACCACCCTCATATGGGATAGTAGCTATTGCAGTATATGCCGTATTTACTGTTGCAGTTGGAACTGAAAATAAAACAGCGCTGCAATTTAATACTGTTATAGAAGGCGGCATTCCACCTCCACCTCCATTTGTTGGAGGCTTAACTTTCAATAGTAAATTACATGTCTGATCACCAAATCTTATAGGAAAATTTGCAATAGAATCCAATGCAGCCGTTCCCCTTGGTGTTCCTATAATTAAATACGTAAGACTTCCATTTCCATTTTGCAATGCACCCATCTGCAATACCGCTGTTAATCCTGTCACCCCTGTTGATCGAATGGAATCACCATTTGAATAGGAAACACCATTTCCGCCTGTATAAGGTACAGACGCTGTTGCAGAAAATGGCGATTCCATATAGGCCTCATTACTAAACACAGCTCCACTGCATAACAAGGATGAAACACTAGCTGTTAACTCTGCTGAATCATTCTTTTTACAAGACATAACTGCGAATAATAAAAAAGCACCGATCAAAATGAGATTCTTTTTCATATATGTTTATTTAAATTGAAATTAATGTTTAAATTGCTAGTGAAATAAATACCACAAAAAATTACACAAGTCCATTAGAAGCACAAATAATACAAACCCCTCGTTTAAAAACTATTACCTCTCATCATATGCATCCCCTCGCCAATTGGCATTCCCATCATTCCTCCACCTTTCTGATCACCAAAAAATTTATTAAGTCTAAATACCAGGCTAATCATAAAGTATCTGCCTAATCTGTTGGAACGCGTATCTGTAAATCCTGTACCTGTAACCGACCTACTTAAACCGATATTCTCATTCAACAAATCAAAACCCTGAAGTTTGATAGAAAGATTCTTTTTCGATAAGAACTGTTTTTCTAAAGTGGCAGTTATAATTAATGGATTGGCATTGACGTTTTCAGCTAACCCTGAATTTATTGTTTTGTCTAGATCATAACTTAAAATGAAATCTTTCGGTAGAAAAAATCTGGAGTTATTTGACAAGGTCCAGGCCACTGTATTTGAATTCAACTCTGATTGTAAGGTATAGCTATTGTTGTTTATGGAATAATTAGCAGCAATGGTAGTCTCCATCCATTTTTTAATTTTTATATCAGTAGAAAACCGTTGTCCAACAACCCAGTTCTTCCCAGTATTTTTATTACTAAAATCAAGACTGTCTCTTAACAGTGATACGTTATTATTGTACCCTATATTTCCTCCTAAATTAAATACATATTTTCTGTTTTTAATTGGCCTTGAAATATTATAAAATCCAAATAGGTTAAAATAGCCATTGGCATTGTCATAAGTTGTTTCCTGAACACCTCCTCTTAAAAGCTTTGTGCTATTTATAATTTTATCCTGAACAAAAGAAGCACTGATATTTCCAAAAAAAACATTACCTGAAATAAAATCAAAATTATTATACCGCATACTGAATGTATTGGTAAACTCAGGTTTTAAATCAGGATTCCCAATAGAAATAAATTGAGGATTAGATTTGTCTGCAACAGGCTGCAACTGCGAATTACTTGGCTGGTTAGAACTACCATTATAGTTAATATTCAATGAGCGACTTTTAGAAAAATTATATGCAAGTCGAATGACAGGATAAAAATTTACGAGATGACTAACATACGCTGACTTCCCAGTAATTGATTTGGTTTCAATGATTGCAGGTTGAGCAGAAAGCCCAATGGTATAATTATATTTTTTTTGTGTTGTACGCAAATTCAAACCGATGCGATTTGTTTTGTAAGTACTGTTATAAATATTACTTAATGAAGTATCAAATGAAGCTTTCCCATCGGCTTGATTAATATTATAAGTACTTCTGTCATTATCTATATATTGGTAATTATAAGAGTAATTGAATTCTAAATTTCTTTTCCTGGATAAAGGTTCTGTGTAGGATATTTTTCCTCCATAGTTTTTATTTAAATTATCCTGAGTGATTTGCTGCAATTGCTGCAACGTATCAAGTGACCCATTGGGAATATACATTTTTGTAAAGTTGTCATAATCTTCATCGGATTCGTTTGTTGATGAGCCTGCATTTAGGTTAACAGACATCGTTCTGCCTCTTTTTTTAAACCGATGATTAAACAATAAACTTCCTTTTAGATTAGGGCTATTAGATATGCTTTGGTCATTTAGGTTTCCCTCAGAATTTTTGTAGAGCGCAGCATTTGATACAAAGTCTGAAACATAATCTGTGTTTGTTTTATTATAAGTGATGCCCGGATTGAATTTGAAATAATTCATGGAATCCATCTTATACTCTATATTGAACGATACACGATGGTTTTCTACCTGAGAGAAATTATTTGATTGCTGGATATAGGAAGTAGTTTTATCCTGATAAATATTTTGCTGGGTAGAATTTTTCAAAGCCAGTGTTCCTTTATTTGAAAAACTATAACTGCCATACACTTCAACTTTTACACCCCAGTTATCTCTGTAATTTAATCCAATAGATTTTGTCGTATTCAGACCATCATTATTACCAAGATTACCAATTGCGGCACCTACACCACTCCCGCCACTTCCAATCCCCATTGACCTACTCATCCCGCCCATCATATTACCAATAGCCCCTCCCATAGAACCAAAATTAAATTGACTGGCATTAGTATTGTTAATATTGCTTATCAATGAAATTTGCTGGTCATTATTAAATCTATTCAATGAAAGCGACCCAAGATAACGGCTATCCGTACCTGCACCAGCTGTGCTATTTCCAAAATACCCTTTATTTTTACCTTTCTTCAATTGAATATTAAGCGTCTTGGAAGGATCTCCATCTTTTATCCCGGTGAATGCGGCCTGATCGCCATAGTCATCTATTATTTGAATCTTATCAACCATGTCTGCATTTAACTCTCTTGTTGCTGTGGTTACATCTCCATTAAAAAATTCTTTCCCATTTACTTTAACCTTAGTTACTTGTTTCCCTTGAGCTGTTACTGTGCCATCCTTATCTACTTGTACTCCTGGCAAGTTTTTAAGCATCGCTTCTACGTTGTCATTTTTTCTATACATCGTACTATCAATAAGATAGGAAACCGTATCTTCTTTGATCTGAATTTTCTGGGATTCAAGTGTAATATTTCCAAGCATGTTACTTCCAGGATTCAACAATATATCATCAACTGATATACTTCCCGATTTCGATGAGAAATCATAGCTCTTTGAATAATTATCAAAGCCAATAAAAGAAACTAAAATCGAATATTTCTCTGATTTTAAATTTGAAAACCTATACGATCCATTTTCTTTTGAAGACGTTTTTACGCTATCATGACTGGAAATACCATACAAAATAACCGTCGCGTTCGACAAAGGATTGCCGTCTTTGGATTTAATAAAGCCGTTTAACGAAACAGACTCCTGGGCCCAGCCATTAAAAACACTTGCAAATAATAAACTCATCAAAAAGAAGCTATTTTTCATTTTTCATTTTTTAAAGGCTGCAAGATGTTGGATTTAATTGACAAGCTTCTTAATTAATTGTTAAGTGACTGTGAAATTGTGGTATTCTTTTTATAGGAATCTATAAATATTCGTAAGGAATTATCGAATTCAACATTTTCATTAAACAAAAATTCATGCTTAACAGGCAACACAAAAATGGGGAAATACTGCAGTTCATGTTGAAATTTTTCTAATCTTACCGCATCTTTTTCTGTTGTCAGTATGATTTTATTGTTAGAAAGAATTTTACCAAACTGGGCTTTTATTTCTAAAAGATCATCTGTTGTAAAAATATGATGATCAGGAAATTTGATCATATCATAAGAATGAACATTTACACTTAAGTATTTCTTTATTGGTTTTGGATTAGCAATGCCACACAAAAGTAAAATATGATTAGTAGGTTCTATGTTTATTTCAACATGATTAAAAAGATGATAAGGCTTGGAATACACAATTTTTGTAAAGAATACTTTTTGATGAGGCAAGGGATTTAATTCTTTGATTAATGCTCGTTTTTCAACATCATCAAGATTATACTTGCATTTTGTCACAACAATTACATCAGCCCTTTTACTGCTCGCTTTAATATCTCTCAAATCTCCGGCTGGAAACATCAAATCTCTTGTATACAAATTATTATAGTCTGTGAGCAAAATATTTAATCCTGATTTTACACTTCTGTGTTGAAAGGCATCATCCAATACAATCGCTTCTGTATTGGGATATTGAAATAATATCTGAGGAATGGCTACAATCCTTTCTTCCCCAACAGCAACAACAACCTCAGGAAATTTACGGTGAAACTGCATGGGCTCATCTCCTATCTCCAATGCAGTTGTAGTATTGTTCGCAACGGCAAAACCTTTTGTCTTTCTTTTATACCCTCTGCTAAGTGTAGCAATCTTATACTCATTTTTAAATTGCGTTATAATATACTCTGTCATTGGTGTTTTCCCTGTACCACCAACAGCCAAATTTCCAATGCAAATTACCGGAAAATTAAACCTGGCTGACTTAATGATATTAAGATCAAAAAGAAGATTTCTTACCCAAATAATCACACCGTAAACAAGCGCAAAAGGTATGAACAGATATCTGAAACTTTTTAACAATGCTGTGAAATTTATTCTTGTGTAAATATCGAAAAAATGGTCGTGCCATAATTTCTTTCTGTTTTATAATGGTCAAACTTTTTGTAATCATTTCTTGGGGTGTGTTCCAAAACTAACCATCCGCCTTTTTTCAATAAATTCTTTTGGAAAATAAGTCTTGGAATATCATCAATCGTAGCCAATGCATATGGAGGTCCGGCAAAAATAAAATTATATTGATGGCTACAGGAATTGATAAAAGAAAATACATCTTGTTTGACCACTGCAATATGATCAAAACTCAAAGCCTTTGCAGTATTCTTTATAAACTCATACATTTTAGGATCTTTCTCTACTATGGTAAGATGCTCCGCTCCCCTGCTTGCCAATTCATAACTGATGCAGCCCGTGCCACCAAATAAATCCAGCGATTCAATAGTTGTAATGTCAATATTATTTTCAATGATATTAAAAAGACCTTCTTTCGCAATATCTGTCGTAGGCCTTGTATAGGGCATTTTAGTAGGAGGTGAAATCCTTCTCCCACCATGTATTCCACTTATAATTCGCATGTGGCTAAT
>CALQJK010000141.1:0-5326 GCA_943330875.1 Chitinophaga pinensis | reverse complement strand
GCAAATGTTTTCATTTCTTTAGTCAGGGCTTCGTTTTTTGTAGCTCTGTTAAAAGTGTCTGCCATGGTCATCATCATTTGATAAAAAAAATCACCCATTTCATCAACCATCATGTCTTTGGTCCATAAGTCAATTCTCATCGCAGATTTATCCTGTCCATCCCAAAAAGCAAGACACATCGCTTTTGATTTTTGAATCATTTCCGCAGAACTATCACTGGCTTGCCAATTGATTTGTTCAGGGATTTTGTTGGGATCTAAAATAACGTCTATTGTTATAGTTGATTTTTGCATGATAATAATATTTTTTGCAAAGTTAATGAGTTTAATTTTCTGAAGAAGTCATTATCCTTGACCATAATCTTTCAGCAAGGATAACCCAGTCAGATGTGGCAATTAACTGTCTGGTGTTTTCGATAATGTCATTTCTGTAATTTTCGTCTTTGTATAATAAAATCATTTTTTTTGCTATTTCATTTTCATCGATTTTAGTATAAATAGCCCCATCAGCAAAAGAAGATTTAAAGTATTCCAGATCCGCCACCATCAAAGGTTTATTTAATTGTAAGGCAGTTAACATATTTCCTGATATGGAATTAGCAGTATTCGTATTTATGATAGAATAAGCCCCTGCCATTATTTCATCATTTTTAATGGAGTCTTGTTTATCAACCAGCTTTACATCAAGTTTGTATTTATAAGTAGACAGCGGCTTCGACAATTTGTTTTTTTGTTGATCATTTAAAATAAACAACAATTGCATATTTGATTGCTGCCATTTTTTAAATTGAGAAAATGATTTAAGGCAAATCATCAATTCATCGTATTGATTCGAATCAGAACAGCAAACGAAATAGTCGGCCCCATCACTATATTTATTTTTAATTTCTTCGATGTCAATATGATGATGAAGGCTTGATAAATTATTAAACCCAACACGAGTAACAAATACTTTTTTTTCTATTTCAGGTATAGCCGCAATGGATATTTTTTTAAAATAGTCATTCACTGTTAATATCATTTCAGCATTTGAAAGCCGGGTTAATTTTCTTTTATTATTTAAAACAGCAGCTGTATCAATCCAAATGATTTGCTTCGTTTTACTTTTCCTTGTACAATAATTTGTATTGGTTATAAAATACTCGACAGCATGTTTTTTTAGAATGGCAGGTAATTTAAATTGATACCAGAAGATTCGAATAATACTGTTATTGATACACGAAGGAAGGGACATTAATTTTTGATTGGGGTAAGGAAAATGTTTGGCATCAACTAGAGCGTCCGTAATAAATAAAAAATCTATTTCCGGATGTGTTTTGGCTAAAAGGGAAAAGCAGGTATAGATAAATTGATCAATAAAATGCAATTCTTTTTTTCGAAAACTAAATTGAACGGCAATGGTCATTTTTTCAACTATTAATTGTAAGAAAAATTGCAGTATGTTAATCAAGGTTGATTACTTCAGTATTTTCACTTTTACCATTTCAACTTTTGTATCACTGACACTCAAAATATCGAATCCAAAATTACCAATGATGATCCTGTCTTTTTGTTTAGGGATAGTTTCGTGACTTTGAATGATATAGCCCGAAAGGGTTTCTGCTCCTTCGTTTCCTACAAATTCAATATCGTATTTTTGCTGGATATAATCCAGTTCGAGTCTGCCACTGAAAATAAATTCGTCCTTTGCTATTTGTTTGTCAACCAGGGCATCTGGCAAGTCATATTCATCCTCAATTTCTCCAAAAATTTCTTCCAATAAATCTTCCATGGTTACAATACCTGCCGTTCCTCCAAATTCATCCACTACCCATGCAATACTTTTTCTTTCTTTACTGAATTTGTTTAGCATATCTGTTACGCTCATTGTTTCAGGAACAGTTGGAATAGGATGTAGAATTTCTTTAAGTGAATCTGGATTTTTAAATAAATCTAAATGGTGAATGTAGCCAAGAATATTGTCGATGTTATTTTCATAAACCAACAACTTGCTGAGTTTTGTTTCAATAAATTTATTTTTAATCACTTCCAGGGAGGTCTTACTATCCACGCCTTCAATTTCTTTTCTGGGTATCAGGCATGTCCTTAATTTAACATCACTAAGGGATAAGGCATTTTCGAATAGTTCTTTATTGATTTCAGAATTCTCTTCTTCTTCAAAATGTTTGCTTTGTTGCAGAAAATGTTCAAAATGAATTTTATTAAAAGCTTCTTTTTTATTGCTAATTTTTATATTGAATATATATTTCAGTATCCACTCCGCTGTTGAAATAAATATGGCCGAAATAGTAGATAATAGCCAATAGAAAAAGCGTGCTATGTAGCTGATAATATTCGAATTTAAAATAAAATTACTTTTGGTTTTAAAGAACGCTTTACTGATAAACTTTGCAAATAAAATAATAGTTGTGGAAAGAATTGTTTCAACCAATAATCTGATATAGTCAACATAATCGCCAGCAGATGGTGGAAGCATTTTTTTAATCCAATTCCAAACGGGAAATAGCATATCTCCAATCAAAAGCCCATAAATGACGAGTAAAATATTCAATCCAATCAAAATGGTGCCAATAAATCGTTGTGGGTTATTTGAAAACAAGGCCCATGTTTTTCCGCTTAGGGTAGTTTGTTTCTTTTTTAATTCTAAAGACAATTTATTTGCAGATAGAAACACAATTTCTATACCTGAAAGAAGACTAATCAGGAGTAACGAGAAAAATATAGCAAATAGTGCAATCCAATCCATATTCTAAAAGTAATAAAATTCAGATGAAGTAATTATAATTATGCATGTAAAAAATATTCCACAATTATAGTTGCTTTTTTACAGGCCTTTTCCAAATCATCATTCACAATAATTTCATTAAAATGTTCTTTAAAACCAATTTCGTAGGAAGCTTTATTAACTCGCATATTTAAAGATTCTTCATTTTCTGTACCGCGAGATAATAACCTGTTTTTCAATTCTTCAACAGAAGGAGGTTCAATAAATATGCTCAGCGTGTTTTCAGGATATTGCTGTTGTACATGTAATGCCCCTTTAACATCGATATCTAGAACGGGCACTTTCCCCAATGCCCAAATTCTTTTTAATTCAGACTTCAACGTGCCGTAATATTTTCCCTCATAAACCATTTCCCATTCGGCAAATTCTTTTTGTTGTATTTTCTTTTTGAAATCAACCTCACTTATAAAATAGTAGTCAACAGCATTTTTTTCATTTCCTCTTGCGTTTCTTGTCGCTGCTGAAATTGAAAAGGCTAATTGAGGAAAAGTTCTCATCAGAGAATGAGTGATAGATGTTTTTCCTGCACCTGATGGCGCTGTAATAATTAATATTTTTTGATGAATACTGTTCATTGATCTTTTTTTAGAAATATCCAGCCTCTCTAGCTGATCCTCAAAATTTCAGCGCCTATTTTATTCAAACGTTCGTCAATAAATTGATAACCTCTGTCTATTTGTTCAATATTTTGAATGGTACTTTTTCCTTCAGCGCTAAGTGCCGCAATAAGCAGTGCTACTCCTGCTCTGATGTCGGGCGAACTCATGGTAATGCCCCGAAGTTTCTTTTGCCTTTCCATACCTACGACAACAGCACGATGTGGGTCGCACAAGATAACTTGAGCACCCATTTCTATAAGTTTATCTACAAAGAACAACCGGCTTTCAAACATTTTCTGATGAATAAGTATACTCCCTTTTGCTTGAATGGCCGTTACTAAAATGATACTTAATAAGTCAGGCGTAAATCCTGGCCAGGGATGATCATAAATAGTGGGGATGCCTCCATCTAAATAAGTTTGTATTTCATACAATTCTTGTGATGGGATATGGATATCATCACCAACAATATTCATTTTTATGCCAAGCTGTTGAAATTTTTCAGGGATAACACCAAGTTCTTTAACGCACACATTTTTGATGGTGATATTGCTTTGGGTCATCGCGGCTAATCCGATAAAACTTCCCACTTCAATCATATCGGGGAGAATGTCATGTGTTGTTCCCTTCAGTGAAGATTTTCCTTCAATGGTAAGCATGTTGCTGCCAATTCCTTCAATTTTCGCCCCCATTCTTACAAGCATCTTACAAAGTTGTTGTAAGTAGGGTTCGCAAGCAGCATTATAAATCGTGGTTGTTCCGTTTGCTAAAACAGCAGCCATCAAAATATTAGCCGTTCCGGTAACGCTCGGTTCATCAAGCAATATAAAAGTGCCTTTCAATTCATTCGCAAGCAGTTGAAAACAACTTGATTTTTCATTGTAAGAATAGGTGGCACCCAATTTTTCAAATCCAATAATATGAGTATCTAATTTTCTGCGACCAATTTTATCTCCACCTGGCTTTGGCAAATAAGCTTTATGAAATCTTGCCAATAAAGGACCGGCAAGCATTACAGAGCCTCTTAATCTTCCACTTTTTTTATGAAATTCATTACTGGATAGGTAGTCGACATTTACATCATCTGCTTTAAAACTATAGGAGTGGCGACTAATCTGCTCCACCTTAACACGAAGTTCTTTTAATAATTCAATAAGCAGGTTTACATCAATAATGTCTGGGATGTTGTTGATAACAACTTCTTCTTGGGTAAGTAAAACAGCACTAATAATTTGAAGGGCTTCGTTTTTTGCGCCTTGAGGTGTAATTTCTCCGGAAAGTTTTCTCCCTCCAGTAACTTCAAAAATGCTCATGTTTAAAAAAATTTCGTTGTGAGCAAAGATGAATATTTAAATTGAAAGTGAAAAATTGGCTAATTGATTTTCTGTGTATATTTTATGGGTACACTATTGTCCGATATGATGCTTTTAATATTCATCCATAATTAGCAAGAGCTGGACTTTATGGTGTTATGAAGTGGTATAAAGTTCAGGACATGCAAGATGTTGCTTGAAAGGAGTCAACTTGTTCTAATATCTTTTTTTGAAATTGCGATTGTTGCTTCTGTTATCTCTTCCGGCATTATCTCTTCCACCACCGCCGCCGCCACGATTATCTCTTCCGCCACCACCACGGTTATCTCTTCCGCCACCACCGCCACGGTTATCTCTTCCACTAAAACCTTGTCTGTATTGATTTCTACCACCGGTTCCATAATCGTCTTCAGGGCGATTATCCGTTCTGTGTTTTACAAAAGGCCTGTTGTTGAATTCTAATTCACCGTTAGTAATTGAACTTAATTCATTTTGAATATTATCATCATGAACCAATTCTTTATGCCAATTGCTATAGGTAAGTTTCATGTAGTAAGCAATAGAATTTGCAAATCCTTGTTTCTTTTCAGGGTTTTGTTCATTTAAAGCTTTATCAATGATCAATTCAAT
>CALQJK010000140.1:0-5361 GCA_943330875.1 Chitinophaga pinensis | reverse complement strand
CAGGAAGACCTATTACCATGCCTATTGGCGACGGAATCAAAGGTCGTTTGTTTAATGTAACAGGAGATGCGATTGATGGTTTGCCTCAGGTAAGCAAAGTAGGAGGTCGTCCAATACATGCAAAGCCGCCATTATTTGAAAATTTAAGTACCGCATCAGAAATACTTTTTACGGGTATTAAAGTAATTGATTTGATTGAGCCTTATGCAAAAGGTGGAAAAATCGGTTTGTTTGGTGGAGCCGGTGTGGGTAAAACAGTATTGATTCAAGAGCTAATTAATAATATTGCAAAAGCATACAATGGTATATCTGTATTTGCTGGAGTAGGTGAGAGAACACGTGAAGGAAATGATTTGATGAGAGAGATGATTGAAGCAGGTATCATGAATTATGGAGATGCCTTTAAGCATAGTATGGAAGAAGGTGGATGGGATTTAAGTTCTGTAAATATTGAAGGGTTAAAAGAATCTAAAGCAACTTTCGTTTTTGGACAAATGAACGAGCCGCCAGGAGCAAGAGCTAGAGTGGCATTGAGCGGATTGACTATGGCGGAATATTTCCGTGATGGAGAAGGTGACGGACAAGGAAAAGATATCTTATTCTTCGTAGATAATATCTTCCGTTTTACCCAAGCAGGTTCAGAAGTTTCGGCATTATTGGGTCGTATGCCAAGTGCCGTAGGATATCAGCCAACCTTAGCTACGGAAATGGGATTGATGCAAGAGCGTATTACATCAACTAAAAATGGTTCGATCACTTCAGTGCAGGCGGTGTATGTGCCTGCGGATGATTTGACTGATCCAGCTCCTGCTACTACATTTGCTCACTTGGATGCTACAACGGTATTGAGTCGTAAGATTGCCGATTTGGGTATTTATCCTGCGGTAGATCCATTGGATTCTACATCAAGAATTTTGACTCCGCAAATCGTAGGAGAAGAACATTATAATACTGCTAATAAAGTTAAATTGATTTTACAACGTTATAAAGAACTACAAGACATTATCGCTATCCTTGGTTTGGATGAATTAAGTGATGAAGATAAATTAGTGGTATCAAGAGCTCGTAAAGTTCAACGTTTCTTGAGTCAGCCTTTCTTTGTGGCAGAGCAATTTACCGGTTTGAAAGGAGTATTAGTTCCAATAGAAGATACGATTCGTGGGTTCAATGCGATTATGGATGGCGAAGTGGATGAGTATCCTGAAGCAGCGTTTAACCTTGTAGGTACTTTGGAAGATGCTATCGAAAAAGGTAAGAAATTGATGGCAGCAGCGATTGCGTAAACCAATTAAAAAGTAAAAAGTAAAAATTTAGAATAGTCTTTTTTGATTTTTAAATTTTGACTTTTCAATTTTACAAAGATGAAATTAGAAATATTAACACCCGAACAAAAGATTTTCAGTGGCGACGTTTATGGGGTACAGTTACCTGGAATAAGCGGTTTGTTTGAAGTACTCGACAAGCATGCCCCGTTGGTAAGTGCATTGAAATCAGGAACGTTGAAAATATTAAATGATAAAAACAGCACCTCGTTTTATACTATACAAAGTGGCTTTGTAGAAGTGTTGAATAATAAAGCAACTGTTTTGGTGGAAGGTGCAGTGGAGAAATAAGAATGCATAATAAAATGTTGAAGTCCCGCTTTTTGCGGGATTTTTTTTGAAAAAAATAATAAAATGAAACTACATTCATACATATCCATTTTTTGTAGTTCTTTTATTCTTTCCTGCGCAACTATAAAGCCAGAAGCCCCAATATCTTCCAAAGAAATCATCACTGCTCCACCTACAGTTATATCTGGTTTGAATATTCCAATTCAAGTAGATTTAAGTTCTTATTTTAAAATGGCTGAAGTGGCTGTTCCCGAACAGTTTGACGGGGATGATCATCCTTGCGAAGGCCTTCGTTATGAGTATCAATTTTTAAGAAGCCCTTTCAATATTACTGGAAATAAAGACAATATTAATTTGTCGTTTGAAGGCAAATATAAAATCAAAGGAAATTATTGTGCTAAGTGTTTTAATCAAAATTGTTTATTACCAACGCCAACATTTAGTTGCGGTTTTGATGAGCCCTTAAGAAGAATCGAAATAGCATATACGTCAAAAATTAAATTGTTGCCTGATTATCATTTATCAACTATTACCAATTTGGTAAAAGCAAATCCTATAGACAAATGCAAAGTAGGATTTGTGAATTTTGATATCACGGATAAGTTGCTGAAAGAAGTTAAAGTGCAATTGGATTTATTGGGAAAGAATGTAGATAGTCAGATACAGTCGTACAATTTAAAACCTTACGTTGTAGGATTCTGGAATAAATTATTTGAAGTTCAAAAAGTTGATGAGTTTGGATACCTGAATTTAAATCCGATGGCTGTGAGCGTCAGTGATTTGAATATGAATGGCTCTAGATTAAGTATGTCGCTGGGCTTAGCTTGTACCCCTGTCTTTACTGTTGGGTATACGCCATCGAAGCCGACGGACTTGCCAGATTTGACAAATAATATTCAACAAAACGGGTTCAACGTGTATACTGATTTGATTGCTAATTATACTGATTTGAATGTTCTTTTGAATCATAAATTATCAGGAAAAGAATTCGAATTAAAAGGCAAGAAAATAATTATTAATAATCTTCAAATCACTGGGTTAGGAAATTCAAAAATTGCCGTTAAACTGGATTTTAAAGGATCTAAAAAAGGCATTGTTTATCTTGTTGGGACACCAGTATTTGATTCTGTAAAAAATACGATTGCTATTCCTGACTTGGCATTTGAGTTGAAAAGCAGAAATGTATTGTTGAAATTAGCCAATTGGTTATTGAATGATAAAATAACAGATAAAATTAAAGCAGAAGCGATTTTTGATTTGTCTCCAATATTACTCCTGGCAAAAAATAATCTTCAAACGCAATTGAATCGAAACCTCGCAGACCATATTCAAATGACTGGAACAGTGAATAGTTTGGTGATTCAAAAAATATACACTTCTATAGATTCATTATTGATAAGAGTGTTGTCAAATGGTGAGATAGGAGTGAGGGTGAATTAGTTGATTGGTTGATTTTAAGTTTTACGTTGCGTCTTTGCTCCCTTGCGAACTTAGCGTGAATCTGGATTATTTGATCATTTATTTTCGAATTTTTATTTTTAGTTTTATACTTTTCAATTTCTACCTTTGCGTCATGATATCACTTGTTGTTGCAGTGTCTGAAAATAATATGATTGGTAAAAACAACCAATTGCTATGGCATTTGCCTAATGATTTAAAGTTTTTTAAAAATACAACCTGGGGCGGAGTGGTTATTATGGGCAGAAAAACTTTTGAGTCTGTAAACAAGCCATTGCCCGGCAGAACCAATATTATCATTACAAAACAACCTGATTGGAATGCTGAAAATGTTATTGTTGCAAGCAGTATTTCAGACGCTATTCAAAAAGCAAAAGACTTAAATTTTAAAGAGATTTTTATTATTGGTGGTGGTGAAATTTATAAAGAAAGTTTGTCGTTAGCCGATAAAATATATTTAACCAGAGTGCACACTTTAATTGAAGGAGATACTTTTTTCCCTGCACTTCAATCTGAAGAATGGAAATTAGTGTCTAATAGAGATTTCGCTGCAGATGAAAAACATGCATTTGATTATTCATTTCAGGAATGGGTTAAGTCAGTTGATTAAAAAATTAGTTCAAAAGGTTTCATATGTTCAATGAGTTGAATAGGTTGGTTTTGTGATAGGTTGTTCATAGTTTATAGTTTGTTTTTTTTGAATTTTTACTTTTGAATTTTCACTTTGCCTCCTTGCGAACTTTGCGTGAAACCAATTAAACATTTTAAACCTTTTAAACTTTTCGCTTGTATTCCCCATTTACCATAATAAAAAAATACATCTGCTATTGGTTCACTTCTTCCAATAGAAAAGGTCATGGTGTTCATTCCCCTTTTGTATTTGATTTTATTGTAAATGTATTAAATGATAAAAAAGAAAAATCCTGTTATGAAAAAATTGAATACTGCAGAAGCCAATTGCTGATAAATAAAGCATACATCGAAGTGGAAGATTTTGGGGCAGGGTCCAGTGTAATAAAATCCAATAGTCGACGGGTTGATAAAATTGCAGCTTCTTCTTTAAAGTCGAAAAAATTTGCACAACTGCTTCATCGGATGGTTCAATATTATAAGCCCCATCACATTATTGAATTAGGAACTTCTTTTGGAATGACAACAGCATATTTGGCAGAAGGAAATAAAAGCGCCACTGTTCACACATTTGAGGGATCTTCTGCAATCGCTCAAATCGCACAAGCTCATTTCGAAAGTCTTTCTTTGGGTAATATTCATTCGTATCAAGGTGATTTTGATGTATTACTGCCTTCTTTTTTGGAAGCTTCCTCTACAATTGATCTGGCATTTATTGATGGGAATCATCGGGAAAAACCTACTTTGCAGTACTTCAAACAGTTACTTGCTAAATCTACAGATGACACCATCTTGATATTTGATGATATTCATTGGAGTGCAGAAATGGAGCGTGCCTGGGCAGAAATCAAAGCGTATCCCGCTGTCACTTTGAGTATTGACCTTTTTTTTATCGGCATCGTTTTCGTTAAAAAAGACTTCAAAGTCAAACAGCATTTTAGCATTCAATTTTAATTTTTCTTACCTTCGAGCCAATTATTTTCAATTATGATTATTGGCCTACTCAAAGAACCCGCTTTTGAAACCCGAACATCTTTATTGCCAGAACATGTTGCAATGCTCAAAAAAATGAACGTTGAACTTATGGTGGAATCTGGTGCAGGGGAAAAAGCTTTTGCAACTGATGAAAAATATAGAGAAGCAGGAGCTACTGTTGACAACAGACAACAAGTTTTACAAAAAGCAACGATTTTAGTTTCTATCAATCCTCTTACTGCAGAAGATGAAAATGCCTGTAGTGAAAAAGTGTTGATTGGATTTTTTCAGGCGTTTACAAATTCCAAACTCATCGATCAGCTGGCGAAAAAAAACTGTACAGTTTTCAGTATGGATATGTTGCCTCGAACTACACGTGCACAAAGTATGGATGTGTTGAGTAGCCAGGCGAATATTGCCGGTTATAAGGCGGTGTTACTGGCAGCTAATTTGTATCCAAAATATTTCCCCATGTTTATGACTGCTGCCGGAAGTATTCCTCCTGCAAAAGTGTTGATCTTGGGAGCGGGTGTTGCTGGATTACAAGCGATTGCCACAGCAAAGAGATTAGGAGCGGTAATTGAAGTGTTTGACACCAGACCAGCAGTGAAAGAAGAAGTAATGAGTTTGGGTGCAAAGTTTGTTGAGGTGGAAGGCGCTGCAGATGCGTCTAAGGCTGGTGGTT
>CALQJK010000139.1:0-5383 GCA_943330875.1 Chitinophaga pinensis | reverse complement strand
TGAAATATGTAAACAGTACACTTGATAAATTAATGGAGGCATGGAACAAAAAATTAGTAACTGCATATGATTTCCCCGTTCTTATTGAGAAGATGGAAGTTCTTATTAAGAGCAAGGATAATAACCAGTCCCTAGTTTTGATTGTAAAAAATCTTCCTTACAACAGCGCAAAAATTATAACAGAAGTTTTCTCCGACAATATGGAGTATACTGCTGCACAAAAAATCGTGTATTTTAAATTTTGCAAATTACATCCTGAGTTAATTTTGTCAACCATAAGCCAATATCCTAAAGAAGATTTTACAGATAGTCTGATAGGAATGGCCTCTTTATATAATCCCTCCCAGGTTTATTCATTTGCTCAGTCATCGAATACTGTTGTAGGTCAATTAATTCTCCATAGCAAGGATAATTTAACTGCTATTATTGCCAAACTAACGGCAACCCCTAACCCATTATTATATTTCCCTTTCCTAGATGATCTGTTGTCCGGCAAAAAAAGTATGGACATGATTCAGAAATTGGTAGGAGATGGGGAAGTTGGTTATGATAGTCTGGGGTATTATAAATTATTGGTTAAAACTGAAATAGATTATTTCGGAAGAATAGCTGCGGTATCAAAAGACACGCCTATAGCTATGTTTGGCGCAAATGGTTTAAGAGAAACATTAAAAGATAAAGCCGTAAGACATTTCATCACGCCAATCAATACCTTGCATAACGAGAATAATTTATCGATAAGAATGCGCGCTATTGATTCCTTATCTGCGGAAGAATTATATTTTATGATGGTGATGGGAGAGAGTGAAATTTACACGTCTAGTTTCAAGCATAGTTTCAATAGGTTGATGCAACACTTAGGCAACAAACCAAGAACGGATTCGTTATTGTTGAGTGTCAAATTTGATTACTTTAAAAAATTTATCAAAATGACGGCCAATTACAACCGTCTTGATACTTTTTTGAAAAGCATGCCAGCCCAAAATTCAGAGTTGTTAATGAAGGCGTTTGTTTCTAATCTTGCCAAATCAAACAATCTTGAAGATGCTACCGATGTAGCTGATTCCTATAGCAGCATTAATAATCCTAAACTTCAACAATCTATTTTAAATTATGTAGATCAAAATGAGCAACAGGGAATCAATGAAAACAATCCAAAAGCAATATTGATTTATAATTTATTAAAGAATATTTTTCTTTCTGCTGATAGTAGTAATCATATTAATTTAACAACCTTAGTTGGCATTCCTTCTATTTACGAAATTGATAAATCTAGTTTGGCGGATGATAGTGGCAGAATTATCGAACAAGTCTTTTTTTATGGTGACGAAGATGGAAAATTATATTTTCCCCAGTTCTTAAATTCCTTCTCACTTAAAGAATGGAAAATTACTCAAAAACCGGAGTGGGTAGAAATAAGGTCTCTTAAAAGTAATATCTGGATTTACGCTAATCTTCCTTTGGATTACGACGCTAACTTGGATGATACTGCACAAATACATTTGAACAATTATTTATCGGAGAACGAATTATATCCAACCATTGTAGTACACAGAGGGCATAGTTACTGGCTTCCGGGCACTATCAGCCGAATGTCTTCGAGTGCAAAGATTGTATTATTGGGTTCTTGCGGTGGGTACAAAAATTTAAATAAAATACTAACGGTTGCGCCTGATGCTCATATCATTTCAACAAAGGAAATTGGTGCTGGAGATATCAACAGGCCTATCATTACTTATTTAAATCAAGCACTGATTTCTAATACAAAAATTGTCTGGAAAAATTTGTGGCAAAATCTTTCTCTTTTATTTTCAAAGGATAAAAATAAAAATGTCAGGGAAAGCTGGGAGAATTATATTCCTCCCTATAAAAATCTAGGTGCCATTTTTATAAAAGCTTACAATAAGAAAGTATAGATTGCCTGAAAGTGTCTAATCTATTTGCCGTTATCAAATGCCGATAAGAGAAACAATCATGCTGCTTGTGGAAGACTATTCAAGGATAAGTCTGATAAAAGTGTACTAATAAAATATCCGCCTGAAATGAAAACAGTTGATTCCTCGAAAAAATATTTAAAACTCTCCTTACTTAGAAGGGTGTTTACTTTTGCGAAACCGTATAAACATAAATTTTATCTTTCCATATTTCTTTCCATTTTGTTGGCTGTAATGGCGCCTGTAAGACCGTATTTGATTCAACTGACGCTAAATAAAGGAATGAGCGAAAACCCGTCTTCTTTTTTCTTGCATGGTCCTGGGGCATTTATTTTAGAGGTTACCATTTTTCAACTCTTTTTTTTATTGATAGAAACTATTACCCGTTTTTATTTTACTTTTTCTACTGCATCATTGGGTCAAAGTGTGGTGAAAGATTTAAGAGACAGTACTTACACTAAAATATTGCATCTTAATTTATCACAGTTTGACAAAACGCCAATCGGAACATTAACTACCCGAACTGTAAATGATATCGAATCGGTGAATGATATTTTTAGTGATGGGTTGATTCCAATCATTGCGGATGTGCTTTCTATTTTTTCGGTATTATTTTATATGTTTTATACAGACTGGAAGATTACACTTGTTTGTTTGATTCCATTTCCAATTCTGATCCTCGCTACCTATTTTTTTAAAGAATCGGTTAACAAATCGTTTGTCCGTGTACGTAATGCTGTATCTAATTTGAATGCGTTTGTTCAGGAACATATTTCCGGCATTGCTGTAATTCAGGCGTTTGCTGCAGAGAAAAGAGAAATGAACAAATTCATTGCGATAAATGATGAACACCGAAAAGCAAACATAAAGGCCATATTTGCGTATTCTGTTTTTTTTCCAATAGTCGAACTTGTTTCTGCATTGAGTATTGGTTTGTTGGTATGGTGGGCAGCCCGCCAATCACTTTATTTACCAGAAGCCGAATCGAAAAATATTGCCGGTGTCATAACGGCTTTTATTCTTTGTTTGAATTTATTATTTCGTCCCTTAAGGGTTATCGCTGACAAATTTAATGTTTTGCAAATGGGCATGATTGCAAGTGAAAGAGTCTTTAAAGTGCTGGATAATGAAGACACTATCGTTGATGTTAAAAGTGATACAGTTTCCGAAAATGAAAATTTATTAAATGCTGACATTGAATTTAACAATGTATGGTTTGCTTACACGGATGATTTATTTGTGCTAAAAAATATTTCTTTTACGGTGCCTGTAGGAAAAACTATTGCCATTGTTGGAAATACGGGAAGCGGCAAAACATCAATAGTGAGTTTGATCAACAGGTTATATGAAATCAACAAAGGAGTCATAAAAATAGGCGACAAAAATATTCATGAATTTGAACTTAAGGCATTGAGAAATAATATTGCGGTTGTATTACAGGATGTTTTTTTGTTTAGCGGTTCTATTATAGACAACATCACCCTTCGGAATACCAACATTACAAAAGAAAGTGTAATAGATGCTGCCAAACAAATTGGCTTACACGATTTCATCATGCAACTTCCTGGAAATTACGATTTTGATGTAATGGAAAGAGGCGCAACTTTGTCGATGGGGCAGCGGCAGTTATTATCATTTGTGAGAGCGCTCTTGTATAATCCTTCCATACTCATTTTAGATGAAGCCACTTCTTCCATTGATTCCGAAAGTGAATGGCTCATACAAAAAGCCATTGAGAAAATAATTTCAGGCAGAACTTCCATTGTAATTGCGCACAGATTGAGCACCATCAGAAAAGCGGATGCCATCATGGTGCTGGACAAGGGAGAAATTAAGGAAATGGGGAGTCACGAAGAGTTGATGAGTAAAAACGGAGCTTATTTTGAATTGTATCAAACTCAATTTTCCAGTTAACTTTTTAGTATTAGTCTTACTGATAAAGGGGTTCAGCAGCTTTTCATGGAATATTTGAATTGAAAAATAACCTATTTATTTTAATATTCACCCCTATGGCCTTATCTTTGCGGCAAATTAAAGAAAAAGTATGCTGATAATACGCATCAAATCTATACTGGTATTGGTTTTCGGCTCAATGCTGTTGACGTTTTCGGCTCCTCTATTTGCGCAGGATTCGGCTACCGAAAATGCAGTTGAAAACCATGAAGTAAAAGAAGAGAAATTAGATCCGGCAAAAATCATCATGGACCATATTAAAGACGCCCATGAATTTCACTTTTTCACTATAGAAAATAAAGAAAATCCGCATGAGTCCTTTCATGCAACTATTCCCTTGCCTATTATTGTTTATTCTGCCAGCAAAGGCGGTTTTTCTCTTTTCTCGTCTGCCAAATTTGGTCATACTGGAGAGGAAGCATACAAGGGCTTTAAGCTAAATGAAAATAAAGAAATCGTTGCTACTGATGGGAGTGTGGTCTATGATTTTTCATTAACTAAGAATGTTGTACAAATGCTGATTGCCCTTACCTTATTGGTGTTGCTGATGACGGGCATTGCCAAAAAATACAAAAATGGGTTAGGTGTAACGACAGCGCCTAAAGGCTGGCAAAATGCGATTGAGCCGATTATTACCTTTGTAAGAGATGATGTGGCAAAGCCGAATTTAGGTCGCAAATGGCAAAAATATCTTCCGTATTTATTGACCGTATTTTTCTTTATTCTTATTAATAACATTTTCGGATTAATTCCGGGGTTTGCCAATGTAACGGGCAACACTGCTTTTACCGTAGTTATGGGACTTATTTCTGCAGTAGTTATTTTAGCCAGTACAAATGGACATTTCTGGGCACATATTTTATGGCCTCCGGGAGTACCATTTTTAGTAAAATTGATTTTGATTCCTGTGGAATTAGCGGGCGTATTGATTATCAAGCCTGCAGCATTAATTATACGTCTTTTTGCCAATATGGTGGCTGGGCATATTATTATTTTAAGTTTCATTTCTCTCATCTTCATATTTGGTGCAATGAATAAAGGTGCAGGTTGGGGATTCTCTCCGGTATCTATTTTGTTTACTGTATTTATTTATTTTATTGAAATACTGGTGGCATTTATTCAGGCATTTATATTTACCAATTTAACAGCGGTATTTATTGGCCAGTCATTTGAAGGAGGACATGAAAATCATGAGGCCGATGGTCATCATGCAAAAGCGTAATTTTTTATTCACTCATAAATACAAGTATCATGACTTTGATGACTTTGTTAACAGAAGTTGGGTTTTCACACATGGGTGGTGCAATTGGTGCAGGTCTTGCCGCAATCGGTGCCGGAATTGGTATCGGACAAATCGGTAAAGGCGCTGTGGAAGCAATTGCCCGTCAACCGGAAGCATCCAATGACATTCGTGCAAACATGATTCTGACTGCTGCGTTCGTAGAGGGAGTTGCCCTTTTCGCAGTTATCGCAGGATTATTGGCTGTATTAAAAAC
>CALQJK010000138.1:0-5393 GCA_943330875.1 Chitinophaga pinensis | reverse complement strand
GTAAAAAGTAAAAAGTAATTTTTTCTAGAAGTCATTTTTGATTTAAAATTTTGACTTTTGAATTTTTAATTTGATAAATAAAAATGCAAGCATTAACAAATAAAGCAAAACAAGTTAGCAGAAAGCCCATGAGTTTCATGGAACGTATGTACTTGCCAGCTATTTTTAAAGGGATGATGATTACATTCAGTCATATCTTTAAAAAGAAGCCTACAATAAATTATCCCGAGAAGAAGCGACCATTTAGTCCGGTATTTCGTGGGTTACAGATATTGAACAGAGATGAAGAGGGTAGAGAAAATTGTACAGCTTGTGGATTGTGTGCCGTTGCTTGTCCTGCAGAAGCCATTACTATGGAAGCGGCAGAAAGACAAGTAGGGGAAGAGCATTTATATAAAGAAGAAAAATATGCAGCTAAGTATGAAATCAATATGCTTCGTTGTATTTTTTGTGGATTGTGTGAAGATGCTTGTCCTAAAGATGCCATTTATTTAAGTGAAACATTTACGCCTGCAGATTACCAGCGTAAACAATTTATTTATGATAAAAATGATTTGCTCATTCCGCATCCCAAAGAAAATCCAGATGCTTATAGTAAGGCTTTAGGTAACAGACCAAAAAGAGAATCAGTTAATTAATTTATAAGATGAATATTACCACACTTGTTTTTATTTTATTGTCGGTATTAGCCGTAGGAAGCGCTATCATGATGATTACGAGCAAAAGTCCTGTAAACAGTGTATTGTGGCTGATTGTAGTATTCTTTACTATATCTGGTCATTATATTTTATTGAATGCTCAATTTTTGGCGATAGTAAATATCATAGTCTACGCAGGTGCTATCATGGTGTTGTTTTTGTTTGTGGTGATGTTGATGAATTTAAATAAAGAAACAGAACCTGTAAAAAATTATCGTTTACAATTAATAGGCATTGTTGCAGGAGGAGCACTTTTGTTACTTATTATTTCAGCAATAATGAAAATTGATGCTCAACAGTTAGTGCAGATGAAAGTCGGTGATGAAGGATTGATTAAATCTTTAGGTATGAATCTGTTCAAGAATTATGTATTGCCTTTTGAAATCAGCAGTGTGCTATTTTTAAGTGCAATGATTGGCGCAGTGGTAATTGGGAAAAAAGACTAAATAAAAAATTGAAAAAATAAACATGGATATAAAAGCATACATAGCGCTATCGCTTACCTTATTTACAATCGGTATCATTGGCGTTTTGGTACGCAGAAATGCCATCATTATTTTTATGTGCGTAGAGTTAATGCTTAATGCAGTGAACTTGTTATTAGTGGGATTTTCAAAAATGCATGCACTGAGTCCAGTAGCAAAAGCTTCTTTAACCTATGCAAGTGACGCGCAAATTTTTGTGTTCTTTATTATGGTTGTTGCAGCGGCTGAAGTTAGTGTAGGCTTGGCTATAATTGTAATGATGTATAGAAATGTACATACGGTTGATGTAAACTTTTTGAATAGATTAAAAAATTAAAATAAAAATCAGCGTAAATAAAATTGCGCAATTTTTCAATTCGTTATGAACAATATTTTAAAATTAGTTTGGTTGATTCCTGTCTTGCCATTGGTAGGGTTTCTTGTTAATGGCCTTGGACGTAAGTTGTTATCTAAATCAGCATCAGGATTTGTTGGAAGCGCTGTTGTTTTATTGTCATTCGTATTAAGTTTACTTGTTTTTCTGCAAGTAAAGAATGGCAATACCACTACCATCCATCTTTTTAATTTTATCCATCTCGATTCCTTAAACATTGCATTTGATTTTAAAATAGACCAGTTGTCAACGTTGTTTTTATTGATTATTACAGGCGTTGGTTTTCTGATTCATGTTTATTCAACTGCGTATATGCATGATGAAGACGGCAAGGATTTTGCTAAGTATTTTGCTTATCTCAATTTGTTTGTGTTTTCAATGTTGTTGTTGGTAATGGGAGGTAATTATGTAATTATGTTTATTGGTTGGGAAGGTGTTGGGCTTTGTTCCTACTTATTGATTGGCTATTGGTTTAGAAATACTGATTATACAGATGCTGCAAAGAAAGCCTTTGTGATGAATAGAATTGGTGATCTGGGATTTTTACTGGCTTTATTCTGGCTGATCTCTAAGATTGGTACCGTTCAATATGACGAGGTATTTACCATAGCTAATTTAGCTAAACTTTCTCCAACGGATCTTACAGGAATTACCTTACTGATGTTTGTTGGTGCTACTGGAAAGAGTGCACAAATTCCATTGTTTACCTGGCTGCCTGATGCGATGGCGGGTCCAACTCCTGTGAGTGCGTTGATACATGCAGCTACAATGGTTACTGCTGGTATTTACATGATTGCGAGAAGTAACGCATTGTTCTCCTTAGCACCTCAAACGCAAACGATCATTACAATTGTAGGGTTGGCTACTGCTTTATTGGCAGCTTCCATTGCCATCAAGCAAAATGATATAAAAAAAGTGCTGGCATACTCTACCGTTAGTCAGCTTGGATTTATGTTTTTGGCTTTAGGAACGGGTAATTATGTTGCCGCAGTTTTTCATGTTTTAACGCATGCCTTTTTTAAAGCCTTAATGTTCTTGGGAAGTGGAAGCGTTATCCATGCAATGGGTGGCGAACAAGATATTCGTAAAATGGGAGGATTGCACAAACACATGAAAATCACCAGCATTACTTTCTTGATTGGATGTTTGGCCATTGCAGGCATTCCAGGGTTGTCTGGTTTTTTCTCTAAAGACGAAATACTGGCAGGAGCTTTTGGTCATAGCGTATTGCTTTATTCCATCGCCTTGTTTACGGCACTATTGACCGCTTTCTATATGTTTAGGTTGTACTTCATCACTTTTACAGGAAAATTTCGTGGTACACTTGATCAAGAAAATCATTTGCATGAAAGTCCAAAAGCGATGACATTCCCTTTAATCATTTTAGCGATATTAAGCGTTATTGGTGGTTATATCGGTGTGCCTGAAGCCTTAGGAGGACACCATGAGCTGGCTGCGTATCTTTCTCCGGTGGTAAAATCCGCAGAACATCATCTTACTCACGATACAGAATACATGCTGATGGGTTTGTCTACAATACTAGTGCTGGCAGTAATTTTATTTGCATGGGTTAGATTTAAAAATTATAAAATTGAAGGAGAAGAAAAGGGACTGGGTAAATTATTGCAAAACAAATGGTATGTCGATGAATTGTACCAGACTTTGGTGGTGAATCCATTTAAATCAGCATCAGCATTTTTTAATAATATTATAGAATCAAAAGTTATTGATGGCTCAGTAAATGGCATTGGAAAATTGGTCAACTACAGCAGCAGACAACTGCGTTGGTTACAAAGTGGACAAGTTGGAGCGTATGTATTACTGATGGTTATTGGTATGCTTTTATTATTTTTCATTCAATTGTTTTTATAAAAAATAGAAAATTTTGGGTAATTATTTTTCATTTCCAGACTTGTTGATTTGGTTGCCTTTATTGGCCGCCGTTTTTTGCTTTATTGCGAAAACAGAGAAAAATGCGAAGACAACCGCAATGTTGTTTTCACTTGTAATACTTGCTGTGTCGTTATCCACTTTGTTTTTTGCAAATGACACAAAGTACATCAGTTACAATTATGTAAATTATGTTTGGCTTAAATATTTAGGTGCGAATTATTTCATTGGGTTGGATGGTCTAGGAAGACTATTAACATTACTCTCTGCTTTAGGGTTCCCCTTAATTTTTCTTGCCACATCAAATAGTAATTTTAAAAATCCTGCCAAATTTTATGGGTTAATGATGTTGACACAAGCCGGTTTGATGGGTGTTTTCATGGCCTTAGATGCATTGACATTTTATTTCTTTTGGGAATTGGCATTAATACCAGTTTATTTCTTGTCGAGCCAATGGGGTGGAGAGAAAAGAATACAAGCGACTTTCAAATTTTTCGTTTACACCTTTGCAGGATCTTTATTAATGTTGATTGGAATTATTTATGTGTATTTACATACAGAGGGAAGAGCAATGGGAGATGGACTTATTTCGGCTCATTCTTTTTCTTTAAGTTCATTTTATTCGGCTTCACTTTCTCCTGATGAACAAAATGGGTTGTTTATCTTGTTCTTTCTGGCATTTGCCATTAAGATGCCAATATTCCCCTTCCACACCTGGCAGCCTGAGGCGTATGATCAATCTCCCACGGCAGTAACAATGGTATTAAGTGGAATTATGGTTAAGATGGGATTGTTTGGTGTCATTCGATGGTTAATTCCCATCTTCCCTGCGGTTTCTCCAATGCTGAAAAATGGTGTGATGTTGTTATCAGTTATAAGCATCGTTTACGCTAGTTGTGTTGCCATGATGCAGGATAATATTAAACGTTTGGTTGCCTATTCTTCCATTGCGCATATTGGTTTAATGTGTGCAGCTATTTTTGCAATGGATCAGATTAGTATACAAGGTGTAATGCTGCAAATGTTTAATCATGGCATCAATATTATTGGAATGTGGATTGTAGTTGATATTATAGAAAGAAAGACCGGAGCCAAAAAGATTTCTCAACTTAGTGGACTTGCAGCATCAGCGCCGGTGCTGACCATATTGTTTTTAATCATTGCTTTTGCAAACATTGCACTTCCTTTGACGAATGCTTTTACGGGCGAGTTTTTAATGTTTAGTGGATTATACAATTACAACAAGTGGATGGCTGCAATTGCCGGAATCGGCATTATTATTTCTGCTGTGTACACACTAAATATGGTACAGAAGGTTTTTTATGGCAGTGTTAATGCAGTTACAAAAGAAGTAAATGATGTTTCCCTGAATGAAAAAATGGCTTTGATTATTATTGTCTGTCTGATATTTTTTATAGGAATATATCCGCAGCCATTAATTGATCTAACAAAAGATGCAGTGAACAATTTGCTTTTAAGAATTAAATAGTTTTTATTAAATAGCTAGAATTAAATTATGAATGCAATAATATTATCAGCAGTTTGGGGAGTGGTTATGATGTTCTGTGGCGTTTTTATTAAAAGCAAATCATTGCCTAAATATATTGCTGTCGCAGGGTTGAGCATCATTATTATTGTCAATATCCTTGAATTGATCAGTGGGAATTCGTACTTCCATTTCCAGACTAACGATATGATTCGTACCAATTCTTTTAATCTTTTATTTATTACTATTGCATTAGGATGTACCTTGATTTATTTTTTATTGAGTGGATCAGAGATTGAAAAGGTCGGCCCGCATGTCGGCGAATATTTTGCTTTAATCTTTTTTGTGCTTTGTGGTGTTGCTATTGCTGCAACATTCAATACTTTACTCATGCTATTCATTGGCATCGAAATTATTTCCATCCCATTGTATATACTAACGGGTAGTGACAAACGAAATTT
>CALQJK010000137.1:0-5403 GCA_943330875.1 Chitinophaga pinensis | reverse complement strand
AACGTCCCATTTCGGATTTGATGGTCGTTTTTACCAAATCATTTTTAAGATAAGTAACAAATTTAGTTTCCCCGTCCAACATATTTCTGAAATTCATTCCTCTGCCATCCTGAGTATTTTGAATGTTTTGTACCTCTTCATCTTCAGGAGCAATTACATTTGTAGAAGTATTAATAATTGCTGATTTGTATAATTTGGCTTGAGCAAAGCAAAACGAAATTGAAAATGTCAGTAAAGCAGTGATGATGTACTTCATATGTGTATTTTTATTTTTTAAAGATTGGCTGCTAAATTAAGCTTGTAAATTGAATATTTAATTGTTAATAATATCAATTGCGTCATTAGAAGAGAAAATATCAAAAAGCATTTGAAAAATCAAACGAAGTATAGATATTGTTAATTTATACGATTTATAATGGCTGACTCTGGTATCATAATATATACGAATAAATTAAAATTCGATTAATCATATATTATAGATTCTAGATTTAATACAAAAATCAATCATTTTTCGTACGTTTGCTCACTAAAATTTAAAATAGATAAAGTGCGTTTAAAGAGTCTAGAAATTAAAGGATTTAAAAGTTTTGCAGATAAAACTGTACTTCATTTTGACGAAGGTATAACTGGTGTTATCGGGCCAAATGGCTGTGGAAAAAGTAACATCATTGATAGTATTCGCTGGGTTATTGGTGAACATAAAATCAGCAATCTTAGAAGTGAAAATTTGGAAAGTCTTGTTTTCAACGGAAGTAAAACCAGAAGTGCGAGTGGTCTTGCCGAAGTGAGTCTTACTTTTGAAAATACCAAGAATTTATTACCAACAGAATTTAGTACGGTTACTATCACTCGTAAATATTACAAGAGCGGTGAAAGTGAATACCGCCTCAATGATGTTTCCTGTAGGTTAAAAGATATTCATAATTTATTTATGGATACTGGGATCAGTACAGATAGTTATGCAATCATTGAATTAGGGATGGTTGATGATATTATTAAGGACAAGGAGAACAGCCGTAGAAAAATGTTGGAGCAAGCTGCGGGAATTACCATATATAAAACCAGGAAAAAAGAAGCCAAATTAAAGCTGGATGCAACTGAACAAGATCTAGCTCGTATTGAGGATTTGTTATTTGAAATTAACAACCAATTAAAAAGTCTTGAAAGTCAGGCAAAGAAAGCAGAGAAATATTTCGAAATAAAAAAGGAATATAAAGAAATCAGCATTGAGCTTGCAAAAGCAGCGCTAGAGGGGTTTAATGTTACTTATCGCGATTTAAACAAACAACAACAGGAAGAAGTAGATAAACGAATAGAACTTGAAACTTCCATTGCAAAAGAAGATGCGGGATTAGAGAAAGATAAATTAGCTTTTATTGAAAAAGAAAAAGCATTGCAGTTGATGCAACAAGCTTTTAATGAAAGATTAGATATCGTTCGCAACAAAGAGAATGAAAAAAGTCTTACTGCACAACGTCTGCAACATTTAAAAGAGCGAAAATTAAGTCTCGATGAATTTCTTTTAAAAGCTTCAGGACAGCAATCGGGTTTACAGGAAAGTATAACTTTTACCAGCAAACAAATAGAAGAAGAAAAGACAAAACTTCAACAATTAGAGACTTCGCTTGAAACGTTGAAATCATCAGTTGAAGTGAAGCGTACGCTGTTTGACAATCAAAGAGCTGCAATTGATACCTTAAGAAAAGAAAATCAAACTATACAGCGCAATCAATTTGACGCAGAAAAAAAAGTAGCTGTTGCAGATACCTCTATCCAGAATCTTCAACGATTGCTTACACAATTGCAGGAAGAGAAATCGAATCGATTAGAACAGTTGAAGCAATTAGAGCAAGAGAAAAAACAAAAAGAAGCGGATTTAACTGCTGCTCAAACTAGTTTAAAGCAGTTGCAAGATCAACATGAATTTACTAAAGAGCAGATTTTTCAAACACAAAGTGTCTTAGAAGGTCTTCGGAATAATCTGGCAGATGAGAATAGGAAATTTGATTCCAAGAAAAATGAACATGATTTATTAAAGAGTCTTGTTGATTCAATGGAAGGTTATCCGGAAAGTGTGAAATTTTTGCATAAAAATACAGGATGGAATCATAAAGCGCCTCTATTATCAGATATCATTTATGTAAAAGAAGAATATAGAGCAGCCGTCGAAAATGTGTTGGATCCTTATCTTAATTATTATGTTGTAAATAATTTACAAGAAGGTTTACAAGCGATTCATTTATTAGATAATAATAAAAAAGGAAAAGCAAATTTCTTTTTATTAGATAAATTTAAAGCTACAGAACAAGTATCACAACCGGCTAATACCATCAAGGCATTGGACGTTATAGAAATTGACGGACAATATACAGCGCTTGCCCAATATTTATTAGGGAATGTTTTTATTGCAGAAAATGACGATGCTTTAAATGACAACAGTAATGCAGTTATTCTTGAAAAAAGTGGAAAGTTTGTAAAAGGGAAATATTCTTTGACTGGTGGAAGTGTTGGATTATTTGAAGGAAAGAAAATCGGCCGTGCAAAAAATCTAGAAAAATTAATTAAAGAAATTCAGTCACAGGAAAAAATTGTAAACACCCTTAAAGCTGAAATTCAACAAAAGCATAATGAAGTAATTGCATTCAATACCCAGCTTAAAGAAAATGCGATTAAACAAACTGAGCAAGAAATTAACCAGTTGACCAATCAGGTATTTGCTTTGCAAAACAAGATGGAGAATATTACGCATCAAAATGTAATTGCTACATCAAGAGCTGAAGACTTGTCGCAGCAGCTAAAACAAAACCAAGATGCGATAGCTGAAACCAGGACTGAGTTGACTACATTCAACGACTTGTTGGAAGCCATGCAACAGCAAATTCAATTAGTAGAGCAAGACTATTCTACGGCTGAACTCGATTATAATACTGCTTCCGCTGCATTTAATGATGGCAATTTAAATGTCACTAGACAACAAAGTAAAATTGCTTCCATTAACCAGGAATTGGAATTCAAGTCCAATCAATTGGCTGACTTGATTCAGCAAGTGGAGAGTAGTAATACACAATTGAACGAAGCTGCAGAAAGTATTAATGAAACTTTCGGTATTCTTAAAGAAGTTGAAGAAGCCTTAATTCAATTGATGCATGACAAAGAAACCGAAGAGAAAAAATTAAACCAGGCTGATCAGGAATATTATAATTTGAGAAATATTCTGAGTGAAAAAGAAAGTGAATTAAGATTAAAGCAAAAATCCAAAGAAGGTATTGATCATTTACTTAATGAAATAAAAGACCGACTCACAGAATTGAAGTTGCAATTGGCAGGGATGAAAGAAAGATTGAGTGTAGAATTTAAAGTGGATTTAGATGCAATCATTGATGAGCCAAGAACATCGGATACACCATTGGAAGAGCTTCAGGAAAAGAACGAGCGTATGAAAAAACGTCTCGAGAATATGGGAGAAATTAATCCTACAGCAATTGAGGCTTATACAGAAATGAAGAAGCGCTATGAATTTATCTTAGAGCAAAAAAATGATTTGGTAACGGCAAAGGATAGCCTAATGCAAACTATTCAGGAAGTTGAAGCTACAGCAAACCAGCAATTCCTGGATACATTCAATAAAACAAGAGAGAATTTTCAAAAAGTATTTAAAGCATTATTTACAGAGGAAGATACAGCTGATATGATTTTAGTTGATCCTGAAAACTTAGCTGAAACGGGAATAGATATTGTCGCTAAGCCAAAAGGGAAAAGACCAAGCAGTATCGGACAGTTGAGTGGAGGAGAGAAGACCTTGACGGCAACAGCTTTGTTATTTGCTATTTATTTAATTAAACCAGCACCTTTCTGTATATTAGATGAGGTTGATGCGCCACTAGATGATGCCAACGTTGGAAAATTCACTAATATGATAAAACAGTTCAGTGAAAACTCTCAATTCATTATTGTAACTCACAATAAAATGACGATGAGCGCTGTAGATGTTATTTATGGTGTTACCATGCAAGAAGCAGGCGTTAGTAAATTGGTACCAGTAGATTTCAGAAGTTTGAATTAAATAATTTTTTGAAATGATATAGTTGAAACAAACCCGGTAGTAATATCGGGTTTGTTTATTTTATTAAACCCGGATTTTGCAGTTGGAATCGAGATGAAAGGAAAAAAGGCAATAAAGACGAGTGGTTGAGACGATTTTTTGGTCGAAAACATAGTGAACTATGATAAGATTAAAAAATCAAGCAAACGCTTGTCTTTGCAGCATTTTTTCTTGTAATAGAGTTCAACTGCAAAATATGGGTTGAATGAAGTCTTTTAGGAAATGTACGGGGTTGGTATTCACAGTTGAAAATCTCTTTGTAAGATTGACTGAATAAACTTATAATTTCGTCACTAATGAACTAAATATTCTTTAGTGGGAATATTATGCTGTGCCAAAAGCGTATTCGTAATATTGCAATATTAAATTGAAGATAACAAAAGCAGCAATTCCCTTGATTTCGTTTGCTTTATTTGTCATATTTTAGTTGAAAGTGCCTTTCCATTGGATGGATGTGGTGAGTATTTCGAGCTTATTAGAAGCGGTGAATTTTATGTTTAAAAAATAACTAGTAAAATTAATCTAAAATCAATTTGCCTATTTTCCCTTTACTGCCTGCCATGAATAAAGATTTCCCTTTTTTTGCTTTTCGACAAACATGAAATCCCTCATCGCTTATTTTTATAAAATTCAATCCATTGTCATTTGTATAATCAACTCCATTCAATCCGCAAGTAATCCATTTATTCTTCTCTACATATTCTACACAACTTCTGTACCCGTGAGGAGGATTATTAGAAGTCCCCCAAGAATTTCCGCCGTCTTTGGTAAAAGAAATGTTTAAACTACTGGAGTCTTTTTTGTTGAAATCCCCTCCAACTATCATAAATGTTTTTTCATTTTTTATTCCTATGGAATTAGCTCCTGTACTCTCCAATCCCTGAATAATGTGGGTATTTATTTTTTTGTTTCTTATGAATAAATTAGAATGCATTCCTCCAGAAATGAATATCGCTTCTTCTTTATTTAGCTTTCTAATGTTTGTTCCGCTACTTGCAAAACAAGCTTCTCCGCTATCAGCCATTGGTCTGTTTTGATAAGAGATCGGTTGCCATTTTTTTCCTCCGTCAAATGTTCTGGCGATAAAAAATCTTCCATCAATAGGGTCGCCAATCACAATACCACTTTGTTCATTCCAGAATTCCATTGCATCCAAAAACATTCCTTTAGTGGTGTCTTTAAATACGATATCCCATGTAGATCCTCCATCAATCGTTCTGAGAATATATGCCGGTACGTCTATGCCCATAATTATGGCATTCATGTCGTCAAATGCTTCAATATCTCTGAAATCTGTTTTT
>CALQJK010000136.1:0-5446 GCA_943330875.1 Chitinophaga pinensis | reverse complement strand
GCGGAACTCCTCCATACAGATTTAGATATGGAATTTTAAATGTATCAACCGGCACATACGCAGGTTATGTTTCGAGTGCGATTTATTCTAATCTTGCAGCAGGAATATATGTAGTAAAAGTAAAAGATTCTTTGAATGCTTCATCATCAGTTAATGATACAATTCTTCCAGGCATACTCTGTGCCAAAGGTGCTAATTACCTAAGCACGACAGATTCAAACAAGATAATAGTAGAGCATCAAGAAACATATTCTGTTTACCCAAATCCAACGAATAATCAATTTACAATAAGATTGTCAAAAAAGAATTTCAATAAATTTTACATAAGTGTTTACAATTCAAATGGGGAGAAAGTAATGGAGAAGTTTGATTACAGTAATGATATATTATTTGGGAAAGAATTGCTTCCAGGAATATACTATCTGCGCTTATGTATTAATGGAGTAATTACAACTAAAAAAATAGTAAAAACAAATTAGAAGTCAATTAATAAAACCGTCACTTGTTTTTAATGAACTTGATTTCAGCCTCTGGTTTGTTCAGTGAAAACATCCACCAGGCATTCATTCTTAGTCCTATATTGTAGATTATCATTGGAGCAATTAACCCGGTTGATAAAATCAATAATGCCAGCAAAGGGACATTTGATATTCCAATTACTTTCATATAAACCTGTCTGGCCAAAGCCATAACTATAATTTGCAGACAATAAATATGTACGGAATTGTAACCTACAACCCTAAGGAAACTTAGTTTGTCATATTTTTTCAAAGTAAACGAGAAAGCTATTGAAATTGCACAACCAACTAATGCAACAAGTAAAAAGAAAAATGGCATCTGATTCTCTACGAAGTAATTATTACCTGAATTCAAATTTATTTTCGTGAAAAAATATTGAATAGTAATGAAGGAAATAAACAATGGTAAAATTAATTTCCATGAAGTGAAAACGGAAGCGGTTTTTTCATCGAGCATAAAATTCGAAACAGCATCACCGATGGCAAAAAACAAATAGTATTTTAAGATGTCATTTATAAATCCAACAGAAATATCATTTGCATTTATATATGCACAGCCCAAATAAAAAATCGCACCTAAAACCAACTGGTGTTTAAAATTCAATTTCAAGTATTCTTTTAATACAGAATAAATTATTCCAACAAAAAACAATGCATTAAGGTACCAGAACTGGCCTGTTGCCCTTGGATATATTATGAGGTCGAGATAGCTACGTGTACTTATATCAGACTTAGAATTTGTATAATCCGAAAAGAACAATTGTAATGAAATTTGAATTACGCCCCATACAAGCATCGGATATAAAATACGTTGCATTCTATTCTTGGCATAAGAATTCAACCCACTTTTTTGCATGCTGCCAGATATAAACATTCCTGATGCAATAAAAAATAATGGCATTCTGAATCCGAAGAAAAAAACATTTATATACTCCAGCCATGGATGAGATTTTAAATCAAGACCAGCTTTTTCCATCCCTTCAAAACAATGCCTGTAAGTAACCAGTATAATACTTATGCCACGATCATAATCAATCCAGCCATGACGTTTGTTGCTTAAAATGTATTTCGAATTAAATAAATTCATTAAATATTAATTTATAAAAAAATTAATTTCAGATTAACTCATTAAATATTAATAAGCTTTTTCATCTCCTTTAAGTATGGTATAAACAGTTAAAAATAATATTTTAATGTCCAGCCATATCGTCCAGTTCTCCATGTACCATATATCATTCTGCACTCGCAATTTTATTTGTTTTGGCTCAGTAATTTCACCTCTGAAACCATTAATCTGCGCCCATCCTGTTATTCCTGGTTTAGAAAAATGCCTTACCATATATTGGTCAACTTCCTGAGATAAATCAGATGTCATTTTTAATGGATGGGGGCGGGGACCTACTAAACTCATTTCTCCTTTTAATACATTTATAAACTGCGGAAATTCATCAATGCTCGTTTTTCTTATAAATTTTCCTATCCGTGTAACCCTATTATCATTTTTAACTGCCTGCTTGAATTCAGCTCCTTTATTAGGCTTCATACTTCTGAATTTTAAACAGTTGAAAGAACGATTGTTTTTCCCTGTCCTTTTCTGAATAAATAATATTGGGCCTGGTGATTCTAAAAAGATAAGCAATCCAATTAATGGAATAAGCCAGGACAAAATAAATATTACAACAAAAACACTGACAATAATATCCAGAACTCTTTTCTTTAAACGATTTCCTACATCTCCTAACGGTTCATTTCTAAGTGATAATACTGGCATATCACGAATGAAATCAACAATCACAGGTTTACTGAAAAAATAGGCTAAATTAGGAACGACCTTAAATCTAATGCATTCATTTTCTGCATCGTTCATGAGCTGATAAATATATTCATTTTGTTCAGGTGTTATAGTAGAATATATTTCCTGAATATCAAAATCTTTAGCTACTTGAATAACATTTTTAATATTTGATAATATGGGGTAGTTGGTAAGTTCTTTTATTTTATCCTCGTCTTCTACATATCCTATTAAACTTGTATTAATAGACTCTTGTTCAAAATATGAAGCGAGTTTAACAGCAGTTTCATTATAGCCCAATATTATAACCTTATTAATAAGTTTGTCTTTTGTTTTGAAATAATTCCTTATCCCTACATAAAGAAACTTATTTAAAAATAGCCCAATTGCAAATGCCAATATAAAACTCAAAATGAAAAAACGGGAAACGATAAGTTCTCTTGAAAAAAATAGGTAAACCAATAACATGATTACCCATAATATATACACCTGAACTGTTCTCTTTGTAAAATGCTCAAATTGAAGAATAATTTTTTCTATATAATTTCCACTTATAAAAGACAATAAAAGCCAAAAACTGTTTGTAAATATCCAAAATGAAAAATAAGCATTAGTAGAACCGTTCCCAATTCTATTATGCAAAATTATCCTGATTACAAAAAAACACAAATTCAACATCACTAAATCCAAAAAAATCAAATTTAGCTGTAAATACAATTTAAATTGTTTGTTCATTTTTTAAGAGACTTGATTTTATTAATGATTATACAATTTATTTAAAATTTCCACTATTCTGGATGAACATTTACCATCCCATAATTCAGGAATAGAACCTTTTTTCCAATCCCCATTTATAATTTCAGCTAAACATCTTTTTAATTTTCCCATATCATCACCAATTAATTCATTTGTTCCAATAGTAATTGTTTCGGGTCTTTCTGTTGAGTTTCTTAATGTAAGACAGGGTATATGCAAAACAGTAGCTTCTTCTGTAATACCACCAGAATCTGTAATTATACCTTTTGTGTTCTTAACCAGATAAATAAATTCAAGATATCCCTGGGGTTCTATCATTATCAGATTATCGTAGGAGAATTTTAAATTACTTAATATTTGCTTTGTTCTTGGATGAACAGGAAATACAACAGGCAAGCCAGCTGTTGCATTCATTACGGCATCTAAAACAGATTTTAATATCTCGGAATTATCAACATTAGATGGCCTGTGCAAGGTTAGTAAAAAATAATTTTCATCTGAAATATTATGCTCATCAAAAAAAACAGGCTTACGAATTCTTTCTAAATTTTGAACCAAGGTATCTATCATTGTATTACCAACATAATGAATTCTTTCTTTTGGTATTTGTTGCAATAATAAATTTTGGTTTGCAATTTCACTTGTAGTAAAAAAATGATCACAAATAGAATCTGTTACCATTCTATTAATTTCTTCAGGCATTGTCATGTCTCCCGATCTTATTCCTGCTTCTACATGTACAACATCAATACATAATTTTTTAGCGGTGATTGTACAAGCCATTGTTGAAGTTACATCACCTACAACTAAAACCACATCAGGTTTAAATTCAATTAATTCCTTTTCAAACTTAATCATAATGGCTGCAGTCTGTTCTGCTTGCGATCCACCACCGCATTCAAGATTTGCATCTGGATTGGGAATGCCAAGCTGTTCGAAAAAACCTCCGCTCATTGCATTGTCATAATGCTGTCCTGTATGCACCAATCGGTAACTGATAGCATTACCCGCTGCAACAGATTGTTTGATAGCCTTAATTATTGGGGCAATCTTCATGAAATTTGGCCTGGCCCCTGCAACGATGGTAATAATCATAATATATTAATCTCGTGATAAATACTTAAAAAAAAACTTTATAGATTTTCTTTTACTTTAATTCCATTTCTTTTTATAATATAAGCTGGAACGCCAACAACCACACAATTTTCCGGAACATTTTTAACAACAACAGCATTAGCACCAACCACTGAATTTGAACCAATAAAGACGCCTCCAATTACTTTTGCGCCTGCATTTACTGTAACATTATCTCCAATTACAGGACAATCATCCTTGATTGAAAAACCAATTGTAACTGGTTGATTTATCCAGCAATTCTTTCCAATTGATTTAGCTGCAATTACGGTTGCAAACCCATGTTGTATAAAAAGACCTTCCCCAATCTCAAATGTTGTAATAAATAGTGTAGACATTTTTCTACAAAAAATATTCAAGAAATTACTTAGAAACCCTATTCTGTAATAAAATAAATTTCTGAATTCAGGATAAAAAGAAAGTAAAAAAATAAACCCTTTATAGGTGCTGTAATTATTTGCATAAACTTCGAGCCATCTTCTTACATCTGATTTAATTATTTCATTTTTTTTATGAAATAAAAATATCAGTAAATGCGGCAAGCAAATAACAGCATATAAAGACATCTTTACCGATCGGGATATTTTTTTTTTAAATGAAAGCATTATATCCAATTTATTTTTTTTTACTATCTGCTTCTTTTATCAATGAAATAGTTTGTGAAATATTCTGCCTGGTTGAGGCTCCAAATAATATTGATTCTACATTTGGTAAATTACAAACATATTCTATTGCTTCTTTTGCAGGTATCGCTCCTCCGCCCAAAACCTGCATGGCTATTGCCCTTAATTTCTTCTCTCTTAATGTTTTTTCATACAATTCCATTCCGCCAGACATTCTAAAACCAGCCTTGTTGATGGATGAACATATGATTGGGTTTTCTATCCCTATACTTTCTAATACAGTTAATAACTGAGGCATATTCATAGTAATAAATCCGGCCTCTGCATTATATTTCTTTCTTACATAATCATGAAATGCTTTCAACAAATCTTTCATCCCAAGCCCTAATAATAAATCAGTAATATTATTTTGCAAGAAAATTATGGGCGTATTTATTTTTTTAAACATTTTCATTTCAGCATCAATCATAAGTTCCATGATTGAAATATAATCCTTTGAAACAACTGCCATTCCTCCCTTAAAAATCGAACCAAAAAAATTGCCAGGCAAGTATTGTTTAATTGTTCCCATAATACCAAGTTCGGTTACAGCATTTGCATATTTATGCGCATAGGGGAGGCAG
>CALQJK010000135.1:0-5453 GCA_943330875.1 Chitinophaga pinensis | reverse complement strand
TTATTGGGGAAGCCTTTTAATAAACAACAATTAATTTCTTTTGCCATGGAAGGGGAAGTCTTGGCAAGTGGATCCCGACACGCAGATAATTTAGCACCTTGTATTTATGGCGGTTTAGTATTAATCAGAGATACTCCTACCTTGGATATTATTGAATTGCAAACACCTCCGCTATTTATCACCATCATACACCCTCAAATAGAAATTAAAACTTCTTATGCCAGAGAAATTCTTCCGAAAGAAATTCCCTTAAAAAGTGCAGTTGTACAATGGGCCAACGTTGCGGGATTAGTTGCTGGATTTTTACATGCCGACTATAAATTAATAAGCAGATCATTGCAGGATGTTATTGTTGAACCAGTAAGAAGCAAGTTGATTCCAGGCTTTGATGTGGTGAAGCATAATTGCATGAACGCTGGTGCTCTTGGTGGTGGAATTTCAGGAAGTGGTCCTTCGCTGTTTATGTTGAGTGAAAACGAATCAACAGCCATACTTGTTGAAAATGAAATGAAAGCAGTGTATGATAAATTAGGAATTGATTACAAGACTTATATCTCCACAGTTGCCCAGCATGGGGTAGAAGTCGTAATTTAAATTAGTAATAAAATTTTAGTAAGTGACATCTCCTTCCAAACAGGAATAAATTACAGGACGAATACTAACAAAAAAATACAAATGAACTATTATAGCTTAAACAAACAAGCACCTCAAGTAGATTTCAAACAAGCCACCATCAAAGGACAGGCGCCTGATAAGGGATTGTATTTTCCTGAGCATTTGCCCCAATTAGACAAATCTTTGATTGATAATATCGACACTATTTCCAACGAAGAAATTGCCTTTCAGGTAATCAAACCTTATGTGGGGAATACTATTCCTGAACATATACTTTTTGATATTGTTGCCCAAACTATAAACTTTAATATTCCACTTGTTTCGGTTAGCCCTAATGTTTATGCATTAGAAATGTTTCATGGAAATACACTTGCGTTTAAAGATATCGGCGCTCGGTTTATGAGCAGATGTTTGGGCTATTTTGTAAAAGATAACAACAAAAAAGTAACCGTCTTAGTTGCTACATCTGGTGATACAGGTGGTGCCGTAGCGGATGGATTTTATGGAGTAGAAGGTGTGCAAGTAGTTATATTATATCCATCAGGAAAAGTAAGTAGCGTTCAGGAAAAACAATTGACTACACTTGGTAAAAATATCAATGCGATTGAAGTCAATGGAACATTTGATGATTGTCAAAAAATGGTCAAACAAGCTTTCGCTGATGAACAACTTTGCTCCTCACTTTTTTTAACTTCTGCTAATTCCATAAATGTCGCAAGATGGTTGCCACAGCAATTCTTTTATTTCTTAGCCTATAAGCAATGGCATGATAAAAATAATCCTCCAGTCATAAGCGTACCAAGCGGAAACTTTGGAAATATTTGCGCAGGATTATTAGCGATGAAAACGGGATTGCCTATCCGCCATTTTATTGCTGCATGTAATGCCAATGATGTGGTTCCAAAATTCATGATGTCTAATCAATACCATGCTCAACAATCTGTGGCTACGATTTCAAATGCCATGGATGTTGGTGACCCGAGTAATTTTATCAGAATAGTAGAAATGTTTGATCATGATTTTAATAAATTAAGAGAAGTCTTAACTGCTGTAAGTATTGATGATGACTCCACCAGAAATGCAATTGAAACGGTAGAAAAAAATCACGATTATCTCATGGATCCTCATGGCGCTGTAGGTTATATCGCGTTGAATCAGTATTTGCAAAAGGATCAGAACTTTCAAGGTTTTTTTGCTGAAACTGCTCACCCTGTTAAGTTCTATGATGTTGTGGAACCTATAATAAAAAAAGAAATCCCCTTGCCGCCGGCTGTAGCCGATATAGTAAACAAGAATAAAATTGCTACATCAATGGATGCGGATTTTACACAATTGAAAGAATATCTGTTAAGTCTTTAAGCTTTAGGGATAGTTCCATTTTTGGCCCAAAGTCTCATGCTCGGTTGGCAGGAGTCAAATCATGTAGCTGTGTTACCAGAATTTTATACATTCATTTGATAAATATTAACAGAACTAACGCTGGAAAGGAAATTTATCTTTTTAATTTCGTCGCAGCATTAATCCAATATCAACTATGAAAAATCTATTCCTTAAAAAGAAACTGCCATTGCTTGTTTTTTTTCTACTCTTTTTGCTTTATCTGCCTTTTAGTTTTGGTAAAGCTCATTTATACGCAACCCCAAATAAGACAACTAGAATTTTACCCAAGAGCTCCATTAACTCTTTTTACCATTTTTTAAAATTAGACAGCCTTGGTTTGTCAAAGGACGCATTCGATCAAGCCATAAATGGCTACGAACAAATTGCTCATTTGAAATCAACAACGAATACTTCTATTTTGTCTATCATAGATTTTACAAAGTCATCTTCTCAAAAACGCTTGTATATATTGGATGTGGAAACGGGAGAATTATTGTTTCATACTTATGTTGCACATGGCCGAAACTCTGGACTCCTTTTCGCTAATAATTTTTCAAATACCCCATCAAGTTTACAAAGCAGCTTAGGTTTTTTCCAAACAGGCAACACTTATATGGGTAAAAATGGCTATTCTCTGCAATTATATGGATTAGAAAAAGGGATCAACGACAACGCTTTTGAAAGAGCCATCGTTATCCATGGCGCAAGTTATGTGTCAGCTCATTTTGTAAAAACTGCCGGCTACATGGGAAGGAGTTGGGGCTGTCCTGCTCTGCCTAGTGAATTAACTAAACCTATCATTGATAAAATTAAAAACGGGACCTTATTGTTCATCTTTGCTAAAGACAAAAACTACGCTGCTAAAACTTCTTTTCCGGACAAATAATCCGATTTTTTCGAAGCTGTTTTCTCTTTATTTGTTATTTCAATTTTAATTCTTTTGATTTAACTTCACCAAAAAAAATTAATGATCGAATGTAAAGGTGCCGGAGTCGCAATTATCACTCCATTCAATAAAAATAAAGCCGTAGATTTTCCTGCTTTAGGAAATCTTATAGATTATATCATTAAGGGCGGTGTTCAGTATATTGTTACGCTTGGCACAACCGGAGAAACACCCGTATTAACCAGGGAAGAAAAAATAGCCATTATTCATTTTACTTACGAAAAGGTAAATGGTCGTGTACCCGTAATCGTTGGAATAGGAGGAAACGATACTGCAGCTGTAATTGAAGAGATCACCACTTTACCATTGGATGGAGCTGCAGCTATTTTAAGTGCAAGCCCTTCGTATAACAAACCATCGCAAGAAGGTATTTACCAGCATTATAAAGCGATTGCTCAACATTCGCCCAAGCCGATAATATTATATAATGTTCCAGGCAGAACTTGTAGAAATATTTCAGCAGCTACAACTATAAGATTAGCAGAAGATGTTGCTAACATAATTGGAATCAAAGAAGCAAGTGGTGATATGGCACAATGTATGGAAATTTTAAAAAACAAACCCAAAGATTTCTGGGTGGTTAGCGGAGATGATGCATTGGCGCTTCCTCAAATCGCTTGCGGAATGGATGGTGTTATAAGCGTAGCTGCAAATGCCTTTCCAAAAGAGTTTTCTTCAATGGTGCATTATTGTCTTCAACATGATTTCAAAAATGCAAAAATTTTAAATGATAAATTAATCCCTGCGTTTCAGTTGATGTTTGAAGAAAATAATCCTGCAGGCGTGAAAGCCTTTTTAGCCGAAATGAAATTTATAGAAAATGAATTGAGGTTGCCCTTGGTTCCATTAAGCGAAGGGCTTCATGATAATGTAAAAAAATACCTTTCCCTTTAACGCCAGCTATAGGCTATTAAATTTTATAACAGGTTCCTTCTATGGCCAATACGGTGTCATTGAAAACCTCTTTTGCTTCGATTAAAAAGGGTTCTATGGATTCATATTTCGAAGAAAAATGTCCAATCATTAATTTTTTTACTCCTGCCATTTTAGCGATAGTCGCAGCTTGATGGGTCGTACTGTGATATCTTGCGGCTGCCCTTTCTTCAAGATCTTTTAGATAGGTACTTTCATGATAAAGTAAATCCACTCCTTTTAATTTTTCTGCCAGAGAGGCGTCAAAGATCGTATCAGCACAATATGCATAGGTTTTGGGAGAACTTGCTGCATGGGTAACTGATTCATTTGAAATGATGGTCCCTTTTTTTGTACGATAATCTGCTCCTTTTTGCAATTGTTCAAAATACGAAGCAGGTATTTCAAATGATTTAGCCAATTCAATGTCTATACTTCTTGAATGCTTTATTTCTTTAAATAAAAAACCCCAGCACTCAATTCGATGCTGTACTTTAAAACAGGAGATTTCTATTTTTTTTGTTTGGGCAATTACTCCTTCTTCTTTTAAGGAATGAAAATGAAGGGGGTAATTCAAGGTCGTATCAGCTACTTTTAATTGTAAGTCAATGATTTCTTTTAATGCTGATGGCCCATAGAGATGGAGTTCCTGTGTTCTGTTGAGTAAACTCATGCTGGTTAATAAGCCAATGAGTCCAAAATAATGATCACCATGAAGATGTGAAATTAAAATATGAGAAATCTTACTCGTCTTTAATTTGTATTTGGATAATTGCATTTGTGTGCCTTCCCCGCAATCAATTAAAAAACTACTTTCTGTTGTTTGAAGATATTGAGAAGTCGGGTTTCTCCCAAAGGCAGGTATTGCTGAATTATTTCCAAGTATGGTGATGGCAATCAAGACTTCGTAATTTTAATGTGATGAGTTGGTATCAAAATTATTAAACAGCTCTCTTTCTATTTCTTCCATTTGAAGAATATCCCAGGCTTCACTTTCTGTTGGTGTAATATTCATTGCATCTATTACATCTTTTTCTTCTAAAGCAGACAAAATAGTTTTATGCAATCCACAAATAACAAAGGAATAATTGTCATTGTAAAACTTTTGCTGCATTTCTACAATCATATCTAAAACACTTTGGTCAATGGTAGCTACAGTTCCGAAATTTAATATAATATGTGGAATCTCTTTTTTGAGGTATGAATCTAACAGGACTTCCAATTCTTCTGACATATTAGCAGAGATTGCTGTGTCACTTGGCGTAATTACGGTAAATTTTTCTTTGGTATCGATTTTGACATTCATCTTGTAAATCTAATTTGATAATGTTGTAAAATAAATAAATTTTAAATGAATAAGAGGGAAAAGAGTTTATTTAATTAAAAAATAATTCTAGTCAGTTTTTTATTTTCTTTAAATGATTTTCATTACCAGACTCCTTTCAAAAAAGCGTAACTTTTCAACATATCAACATTTACCTATTCCGTAAACTAAAACGATACAAATAATCGTTATCATTGTAACAATTTAAATTCAAGGCCATGGACAACAATTTCTCTACCCAAGTAAAAGAAATAATATCATACAGTCGTGAGGAAG